>CANJNX010000133.1 GCA_947475495.1 Comamonadaceae bacterium
ACACCATCAACGCCGAAGCACCCGCTGTATTGGCGCAGGAGGCCAAACAGTTAGGCGCTTGGCTGGTCCATTACTCCACCGACTACGTATTCAATGGAAGTGGATCGAAGCCTTGGCTTGAGGAGGACGTGACCGGCCCATTGAACACCTACGGCCTGACCAAGCTCGCAGGCGAAAAAGCAGTTGCCGCCTGTCCCAAGCATCTCATTTTTCGCACCAGTTGGGTGTACTCCGCGCGCGGGGCTAACTTTGCGAAAACCATGCTTCGTTTGGCTAGGGAAAGGGAACAACTTCAAGTCATTGATGACCAATGGGGCGCCCCGACTTCGGCTGCGTTGTTGGCCGATGTGACCGCCACTGCACTGCGTGCATGCATGGCACAACCCAAGCTCGCGGGTTTGTACCATTGCGTTGCCAGTGGTGAAACGAATTGGAACGCGTATGCGCGTTTTGTGATTGCGCATGCTGCATCTTTAGGCGCTGCACTCAAAGCCAGCCCCAAAAACATTGACGCCATCTCTTCGGCCCACTACCCAACCGCAGCGGTACGCCCCTTGAACTCGCGGCTCAATTGCGATCGACTGCAGTCCACTTTTTCACTACACTTGCCACCATGGCAGCAGGGCGTTTCACGCATGCTGCAAGAAATTCTTGGGGAGTCACAACAATGAAACTAGCATCATCGCCCAAGCGCAAAGGGATTGTGCTTGCAGGCGGTTCAGGAACGCGCCTGTACCCCGCCACCCAGGTGGTTAGCAAGCAGCTCTTGCCCATTTACGACAAGCCCATGATTTACTACCCTTTGAGCACCTTGCTGCTTGCGGGTATCCGAGAGATTCTCATTATTTCAACGCCCCAAGACACGCCGCGGTTTGAGCAGCTTCTCGGTGACGGGAGCCAATGGGGGCTTGAGTTAAGTTATGCCGTCCAACCCAGCCCCGATGGCTTGGCGCAGGCTTTTTTGATTGGTGAAAAATTTCTCAATGGTGCACCCAGTGCCTTGGTTTTGGGGGACAACATTTTCTACGGCCACGACTTTGCCACCCTGCTGCAGTCTGCGCGGGAACAAACCCATGGCGCAACCGTCTTCGCCTACGCGGTCCAAGACCCAGAGCGCTATGGCGTGGTTGAATTCAATGCCGCTGGCAAAGCCATCAGTTTGGAAGAAAAGCCCGCGCACCCCAAATCACGCTACGCCGTAACAGGCCTTTATTTTTACGACACGCAAGTCGTAGAGCTGGCGCAATCCATTCGCCCCTCTGCCCGAGGCGAGTTAGAAATTACGGACCTCAACCGGCTTTACCTTGAACAAGGAACGCTGGATGTGCAAACCATGGGCCGAGGCTATGCGTGGCTTGACACGGGCACGCACGAGTCGATGTTGGAAGCCAGCCAATTCATTCACACCATTGAAAATCGCCAAGGCTTGAAAGTCGCAGCACCCGAAGAAATTGCCTGGCGCCATGGTTGGATTGACAACGCGCAACTGGAGGCGCTTGCCAAACCGCTTGCCAAATCGGGATACGGACAATACCTGTTGCGCTTGCTCACCGAGAAGGTTTACTAATGCAGGTCACCGCCACCGCCATCGCCGATGTACTTCTGCTCGAACCCAGAGTTTTTGGCGATGAGCGCGGTTTTTTCTTCGAAAGTTTCAACGCCCGCGTTTTTAAAGAAGCCACGGGCTTGAATGTGACCTTTGTCCAAGACAACCACTCGAAGTCTGCGCGCCATGTGTTGCGTGGGATGCATTACCAAACCCAGCAAGCGCAAGGCAAGTTGGTGCGGGTGGTAGCGGGTGAAGTGTTTGATGTCGTTGCCGATGTTCGCCCAGAATCTCCAACGTATGGACAGTGGGTCGGGGAAATATTGTCTGCCCAGAACCAACGCCAAATGTGGGTGCCGCCCGGCTTGGCCCATGGGTTTCTGGTCCTTTCAGAAAACGCTGAATTTTTATATAAAACGACAGACTATTACGCGCCGCAATTTGAAAAGTGTATTGCTTGGAATGACGCCACGCTCAATATCGATTGGCCCTTACATGGCGCAAGCCCTTCACTCTCAGCGAAGGACGCCGTAGGACACGCCTTTTAGACGTATGCAAGCGCTTGGTTCGACCTCCAAGACGCATCCCTCAGGTACCATGCCTGCAGTCATTCACGCGGTGGTTGCTGCCGGCCACATCCCATGGGACCAAGCCCAAGCCCTTTGGCAACAAGCGCAAGCCAAAAACACCTCCGTTATTGCAGCGCTGATCGATTCGGGTGCAGTGACGGCGAACGCACTGGCGCAAACCCTCGCCAAAGCCTTTGCAACACCCTTCTTTGATCTTGGCACCCTGGATCGCAGTACGCTTCCACAAGGGCTTTTGGATGAAAGCATTTGCCTTCACCACCAACTCATCGTTTTAGGCAAAAAAAATAAGCG
This sequence comes from Comamonadaceae bacterium, assembly GCA_947475495.1. Classification (GTDB taxonomy): domain Bacteria; phylum Pseudomonadota; class Gammaproteobacteria; order Burkholderiales; family Burkholderiaceae_C; genus Allorhodoferax. Next base: position 2,428 of record CANJNX010000133.1, read on the forward strand.
CTTAAGAATTGCCACCGCAGACCCCTCGAACAAAGAAGCGGCAGAAGCGCTCAAGCGTTTGGCCCCACTCGACTTTGAATGGGTCGTGGTCGAGTTTGATCGACTTCGCCAATGGCTTGCAAGCAAGCCAGTTCCTGACAATGCGGCCACTGCGTCAGCTCGGAATACCTTGAATTTCGAATCGCTGTCGGAGCAAGCCTTGGCCACACAGGACACCCCTGTGGTTCATTTTTTAGAAAAACTGCTGGACCACGCCGTTCAATTAAGAGCGTCCGACGTCCATCTTGAGCCCTACGAAAAAAGCTTGCGCGTCAGGTTTCGAGTCGATGGGGTACTGCGAGAGGTCGCTACTCCTCCGCTGCATATCAAAGAAAATTTAGCCTCACGCATCAAGGTCTTAGCCCGAATCGATATTGCTGAAAAGCGCATCCCACAAGACGGCGCCATGAAGTTCAGTCTTCCCAATGGGAGTGCGATCGATTGTCGGGTGAACAGCTTGCCAACGCTGTTTGGTGAAAAAATCGTGATCCGGATTTTGAACTCCAACCATGTGCGAATGGGCATGGATGCATTAGGCTATGAAGACGACGATAAGGCACGCCTACTAGCTGCCATTGGCCGTCCATTCGGAATGATTTTGGCAACCGGACCCACTGGTTCAGGAAAGACCGTATCGCTTTACGCCTGCTTAGACCGACTCAACCAAGCCAGCGTCAATATCATTACGGTTGAAAATCCCTCTGAAATTCATTTCTCTGGAATCAACCAGGTCAATGTCAATGAAAAAGCTGGATTGACATTTGCCACTGCCTTGCGGTCTTTTTTGCGCCAAGATCCAGACATCATCATGGTGGGTGAAATTCGTGATGTAGAAACAGCCGACATCGCTGTGAAAGCAGCTCTCACCGGCCATTTGCTTTTATCGACCTTGCATACCAATGATGCGCCATCAACCGTGACGCGATTGCGCCATATGGGTGTGGCTTCCTTCCATATTGCTTCAAGCGTTACCCTCATCACTGCGCAACGTTTGGTTCGCCGCTTGTGTGAACATTGCAAAGTTCCAGCCCGTATTTCTCCAAAGTCACTTCGAGAAACCGGATTTCTTGACAGTGATTTGGATTCATCATGGCAGCCCTACCAGGCGGTCGGTTGCGCCCAATGCCACAAGGGCTACACAGGGCGGATGGGAATATTTCAGGTCATGCCCATCAGTGAGGCCATTCAACAGATCATTCTGAGAGACGGTTCTGCCATCGAAATCGCCCACCAAGCGCAACAAGAAGGCGTTCGTTCTTTAAGACGCGCTGGCTTGCTCAAAGTCAAACGGGGCCTCACTTCAATAGAAGAAGTGCTAGCCGTTACGAACGAGTAGCCACACCATGGACTATGCGTTATTCGATTGGGTAGGCAAAGATCGCAACGGTGACATCGCACGGGGCCAAACCCGGGCCCAAGACGCAACCCAAGTCAAGTTGCTCTTGCACCACCAAGGAATTGCACCCTCCAAAATTCAAGAAAAATCACGCGCTCGCATTGGCGCAATCAAAGGCAAAGAAATCGCAGACTTCACTCGCCAACTCGCAACACTTTTTAAGGCTGGAATTCCAGTGATCCAAGCCTTCGGTATTGCGGCCCAAGGACACCCCAACCCACACTTGCGTGAGGTGCTGGAATACATCCGATCTGACGTAGAAGCGGGGTCGCCATTGAGCGCGGCGTTTGGCAAATACCCCAAGTGCTTTGGCGAGCTGTACTGCAACATCATCTATGCAGGCGAAGTTGCAGGCATTTTGGATGATTTGCTAGACCGCTTGGCTGCCCACCTGGAAAAAACGCAAGCACTCCAATCCAAAATGCGCTCTGC
>CANJNX010000134.1 GCA_947475495.1 Comamonadaceae bacterium
AGGTCATCAAGATTCATTTGGCATCCATTATTGAGACGATGCGTCTTATTTTAGATACTTTCGATCCGTTTTTTATTATCTAAAATTTACTTATGCAATACAGCATCAATCCAAACGTAGACACTTAAAAAGGGATTCCCAATGACAACTTACTCCAACGGCAGACCATACGCAAACACCACACCCCGCATAAGCACCGCAGCGAAATTGGGCGCTTGGCTTTTTTTCCTTTGGGCGGTCCTGCACATTTGGGTTGGCTTGGAAGGCATTCACCAATACCTCACCGGCAGCACGCTAGGGCTTTGGAACATGTTGATTGGAGGCACGCACGCTCCGCGAACCGCTTTTGTTCACGCTACGGACGCAATCACTCTTTATGCACAAGGCCAACTCATTCTGAATTTTTGTATCGATGTCGGTGGCTATGGTGTTTTAGGCCTAGCGGTGTGGTGGCTTATTCTGAATCGCGCTTCTTGGCCTGCATATTTCATCGGCGTTTTTGTGATCGGCATTGCCGACCTTGCATTCCTATTCGCCATGGTCATGTCAGGTGTTATTGAACTCAACACAGGCACTATCGGTGGCCCAGTTATCTGGTTTATGGCAATCGTTGTAACGCCGTTTGGCCTACCTTCATTGCGAAATAAATAGTATGCGACGTATCGTTAGCCGCACTAGTGGCCAAAGGCATGGCCCTATTACCCGACTCATGAGCCCTGGCGATTTGGGCCAAATGCTCAAGCCCTTTATCTTTCTAGACTACATTGATTCGGAGGGAACTGGTCCAGGGTTTGGCTTTCATCCGCATTCCGGTATTGCCACATTGACCATTCCGCTCACCTTTGACATTGAGCACACCACTTCGACAGGCCAAGTCGATATCGTCAGCCAAGGCGGCGTGGAATGGGTCGTAGCTGGCAGCGGTATATGGCATAAAGCCAAGCCCTTGAATGGCACGCGTATGCAGGCTTTTCAGACGTGGTTTGCGTTGCCGCCATCGCATGAGCTGGTACAACCCAGCGCTATGTTTCTGCAATCAAGTGATGTACCCAGTGCAGGGCCAGTCACACTATTACTGGGTTCCTTTGAGAACATGACTAGTCAAATTGATGCGCCCTTCGATGCCTGCTACCTGTGGGTGCAATTGCAAGCAGGGGAAAGCTGGACCTACCAGGCAGCTAACGCGCACGACATCGCTTGGACCTTTTCGCAATCTGGAGAGTTACACATTCAGGGCGAACTTCTGAAACGCGAACTGGCAATTTTTGAAGAAGGCAACGGTGCGCTGCACTTCAAGGCCTTGAGTGACTGCGCTTTTCTGGTGGCCTCGGCTGCCAAATTACCGCAAGAACTTTCACTGGGGAATTACTCGGTGCATTCCTCGCAAGACGCTTTAGCCTCTGGGGAACAACGCATCAAAGAAATCGGAACCACTCTCCAAAAGTAAAACAGCGATTCAGGTTTATTCAATTTTAGATTTTCAAATTTCCCCTCTCAACCCAAAACCTACCGAACAAAAAAAGACATCACCATGCAGCAATACTCCAACACACCCACCGCTTCGCAGAACAAGGCTTCCCCGCCCAAATCCAAAATTCTTGTGGTAGGCGCCACCGGTTTTCTTGGTAGCAAAATCCAACGCCATCTAGAGCAGAACGCTACGTTTGACTTGCGATCCATGTCCAGGCGAGGGACTCCTGCGGGTTCCAACGCCTCTGTGGAATGGGTGCGGGGGGATTTAATGGACCCGGCCTCGCTGGACGCAGCGCTCAAGGGCGTGGATGTGGTTGTCAGCTCGGCCAACGGCTATATGAAGGAAACCATTGATGCAGACTTCCAAGGCAACAAGAACCTGATCGAAGCCGCAGCACGGGCGAAAGTGAAACGCTTTGTGTTCCTCAGCATAGTGGCCTGTGATGCTGCACCTGAGGTGCCGCACTTCCACGCCAAAAAGGTTGCGGAGGATCTCATCAAGCGCTCAGGACTGCCCTATGTATTTGTCCGTGCGCCAGCATTCCTCGACCAAAGCGCAGACTATGTTGCAGACGGGGTTAAGGTGGGGCGGTTCTATGCAGTTGGAGACACAAGCACCCCATGGTCTTATGTGCTAACAGATGATTTGGCAACCGCCATTTCTAAGGCAGCCACCTATCCCGGCGAAGACATCACTAACCAGAGCATAGACATTGGATGGCGTGATGGCGCGAAAAACCAAAGCGAAATTGCAGAATTAATCACACAGGTCACGGGCAAACCGCTGTCGCGCTGGGTGGTTCCATGGATGGTATTTAGCGTGATGGTGCGATTAATCAAACCATTTTCAGAACTAGGCTATGACCTGATCCGGATGTTTCTTTTCTTCAGAACCGGCAAATTCGTGTCTGATACGACCAAGCAGGAGCATTTTTTTGGTCCCGCGCCTACAGCGCGTGAAACCATCACAAAATGGGCGGCTAATAACAAGCTGACGCCCTAAAACGCAAACGCTAGCAAGGCTAGGGGACTCGATTGCCGCCCTACAATGAACAGCTATGGGTATAACTCCACCTACCGAACTCTCGTCTGTGCGACTTCTTTCATGGTAGTCAACCCTTTGATTTCAAAAGACAAATCCCAATCGCCCATTGAAGGCGCTGCAATAGCTACGCACACCCCCATGATGGCCCAGTACCTGGGCTTGAAGGCGGACTATCCCGATACCCTGTTGTTTTATCGGATGGGTGACTTCTATGAAATGTTCTATGAAGACGCCGAAAAAGCCGCTCGGCTCCTCGATATCACCCTCACCCAACGCGGCCAAAGCGCCGGTGTGCCTATTGCCATGGCAGGCGTTCCGTTTCACGCGATGGAAGGCTACCTGGCCAAGCTGATTCGCCAAGGAGAGTCGGTTGCTATTTGTGAACAAATCGGTGAAGTGGGCGGCAAAGGTCCGGTGGAGCGCAAAGTGGTTCGGGTGGTCACCCCTGGTACCTTGACCGACTCCGAGCTGCTGAGTGAAAAATCCGAATCCCTGTTGATGGCAGTCCACCTGGGCCCACGCAACCGCTGTGGTTTGGCTTGGTTAAGTGTGACCCAAGGCGTCATTCATCTGGCCGAATGCGCCAACGACGAGGCGATGGACTGGATTGCCCGCATTGCACCCAGCGAACTGGCCTATAGCAGCACCGTCACCCATACCTTTGAAGACCGACTTAAGCGCCTGCGCTCAGGCAGCAAGTTGTACCTGACCGCCCGCCCGGAGTGGCAATTTGACAGCGCCTTGGGCCAGCGCAAATTGCTGGAAGTTTTGCATGCGGCCAGTCTGGAGAGTTGGAATGCCCACACCTTGGACATGGCCCACGCAGCCAGTGCGGCGCTCTTGGCCTACACCGAACACACCCAAGGCCGCGCGCTGGCCCACATCAGTGCCATTGAAGTGCAACGCAACGGCGAGCTCATCGATTTACCGGCAACAACGCGTCGCAATTTAGAGCTGACCCAAACCCTGCGCGGCGAAGATGCACCGACCCTGTTTTCTTTGTTAGACACCTGCATGACCGGAATGGGAAGCCGTCAACTCAAAAGCTGGCTGCTAGAACCCCGGCGGGACCGCACCCAAGCCCAACTGAGGCTGGCTGCGATTGAAACTTTGCGCGGGGAAGGCAGTGTCAGCCTGCTGTTTTCGACGCTGCGCACCCAGATCAAAGGCAGCGCGGATGTGGAGCGCATCACCGCCCGCCTGAGCCTGCGCCAAGTGCGCCCGCGCGAGCTGGTGGGTTTGCTGCAGACCTTGCAAAAAACCCATGCTTTATCGCAAGCGCTAGAGAACTTTCAAGCGGAGCACGGTGTCATCAGCCGCATCGCATCTGATTTACAGCCCCCCCTCGAATGCGCCCAGCTGTTGCAAGGCGCTATTGCGCCAGAACCTGCTGCTTTGGTGCGCGATGGCGGCGTGATTGCCAGCGGCTTTGACGCGGAGCTCGATGAGCTTCGCGCGATTCAAACCAATTGCGATGCTTTTTTACTTGACCTCGAAACCCGGGAGCGCGAGCGGACCGGTATTGCCAATTTGCGGGTTCAGTTCAACAAAGTCCACGGCTTTTTTATTGAAGTCACCCAAGGCCAAGCCAGCAAAGTGCCCGATGACTACCGCCGCCGCCAAACCCTCAAAAACGCCGAACGCTTTATCACCCCAGAACTCAAAGCCTTTGAAGACAAAGCCTTGAGCGCCCAAGAACGCGCCTTAGCGCGTGAAAAATGGTTGTTTGAAAACATTTTGGA
>CANJNX010000135.1 GCA_947475495.1 Comamonadaceae bacterium
ACTTGTCCCGCTTTGGCAGGTGAAGTCGCCGTTTGGACAAAGCTGGCGCGGCCCGACTTCACCGTTTTGACAAAAGACTCCAGACTTTCTAAACCAGAGGCGACTGCGGGAAAAGACAGGCAAGCTGCAATCAGTGCAATAGGGACAGTGATTCGCATGGGGTGTCTCGATGAAGGTCGCAGTAAAGCTATCTTGATTTACTCAGCGCGCGACGGCACCAAAATTTCACGCTGCCCGCTGCCACTCATGGCACTCACCAAGCCCGCTTTTTCCATGTCTTCAACCAAGCGTGCAGCACGGTTGTAGCCAATTTTCAAATGGCGTTGGACCAAAGAAATACTGGCTTTGCGATTTTTCAACACAATTTCAACCGCCTGGTCATAAAGCACGTCTTTTTCACTTGCACTTCCACCGTCCGCGTCCAACTCGTCGCCTTCAACGGTTCCACCTTCAAGCAAGCCCTCGACATAGTTGGGCTCGCCGCCCTGCTCTTTGAGGTATTTCACGACGCGGTGAACCTCCTCATCGCTTACAAACGCGCCGTGCACCCGAATCGGCAAACCCGTTCCACTGGGCATGTACAACATATCACCCATACCCAAGAGGGCTTCTGCGCCCATCTGATCGAGGATGGTTCGGCTGTCAATTTTGCTGCTCACTTGGAATGCAATGCGCGTCGGAATATTGGCTTTGATCAAGCCGGTGATGACGTCCACACTGGGGCGTTGCGTTGCCAAAATCAAATGGATTCCTGCGGCGCGGGCCTTTTGCGCCAAACGCGCAATCAGTTCCTCGATTTTTTTACCAACCACCATCATCAGGTCGGCCAACTCATCAATCACCACCACGATATGCGGCAGTCTCTGCAATGGCTCAGGAGCCTCTGGCGTCAGGCTAAAAGGGTTGTAAATAAACTCTCCTAAAGCCGTTGCCTCGTCCAATTTGGCGTTGAATCCAGCCAGGTTACGCACACCCATTTTGCTCATGAGTTTGTAACGCTTTTCCATTTCAGCCACGCACCAATTCAAACCGTGGGCGGCTTGGCGCATATCGGTCACTACTGGCGCGAGAAGGTGCGGAATACCTTCGTACACCGACATCTCTAACATCTTGGGATCGATCATTAACAGCCGAACGTCGCGGGCTTCTGCTTTGTAGAGCAAACTTAAAATCATGGCGTTGATACCCACGGATTTACCTGAACCTGTGGTTCCGGCAACCAAAACGTGCGGCATCTTGGCCAAATCGGCGACCACGGGGTTTCCAATGATGTCTTTGCCCAATCCCATCGTGAGCATTGATTTGGCTTCGTTGTAGACCTGCGAGCCCAAAATTTCAGACAAACGAATGGACTGGCGTTTGGCGTTGGGCAACTCCAAGGCCATGTAGTTTTTGCCAGGGATGGTTTCCACCACGCGGATAGACACCAAACTCAAACTCCGTGCCAAGTCTTTGGCCAAACCTACAATTTGCGAACCTTTGACACCGATTGCAGGCTCAATTTCATAACGTGTAATGACAGGCCCTGGTTGTGCAAGAACCACCCGCACTTCCACACCAAAATCTTTGAGTTTTTTCTCAATCATTCGGCTGGTCATTTCCAGGGTTTGCGCAGACACCGTCTCTTGGCGCAAGATGGCTTCGTCAAGCAATGCCACCTGCGGTAGTTTGCTGTCAGGCATTTCGGAAAATAAGGGCTTTTGCCGCTCTTTTGCCACCCTTGCACTCGGCGGCAAATCTATCAATACGGGTTCCACCAGAACGGGAGAGGCATGCAAGTGCACCTCAACCTCATCGCGACTTTCCGCCAATACCTCTTCGCGTTCCCGAACCGCTTGTTGACCCAGTTCGATGTCCTGTGCCAACTCACGCCTCTCCCGCAGCGACTCCCAACGGGCATCCAACCAGGCGCCAGTTTGTTCAGCCAGTCGAACCCACGAAAAGTTAAATGTCCAAGACATGCCCAGCAGTGCCAAGCCAATGCACACCAAACCCGAACCTGCAAAACCCAGGATTTGCATCGACTGCAGCCCCAAAATGTAGCCAAGGACGCCCCCGCTGTGTCCTGGTAATTGGCCTTCCAATCGGTACATTCGCGTCCATTCCAGGGCCGCACTGGCATCGATCATCATCAGTAAGCCAAGCCAAAAAATAAGCTTTTTACTTTGCCACCATGCCAGCGGTGCGGGGTCATCGCCGTACGCGTCCTCTAGTACGGTGCTGGCCCGCAGTCTTTTCGCGAGCAGCGACAACCATGCGCGCGCCGCCACAATCACACACAACCAAACAGAGTACCCAAGCAAAAAGTAACTCACATCGGCAATCCAAGCACCGAAGCGTCCAGCCCGGTTCACGATTGCGGCACCCGTTCCTGAGGTCGTCCAAGCCGTGTCTTGGGGGGCGTAACTGATGAGTGCAACAGCCCAAAACAACAGACACACCAAGCCCACAATCAAAACGCCCTCATTGGCAATACGCTCCCAACTGCTCGGGGGCGGGGCAGGTTCTGAACGATTGGAATGCAGTGTATGGATTGAATAGGTCATTGGCGTCGGTACTCAGGGCCCTGAAAGTGCAAAAAATAACAATACGAGAGCTTACCCCAAGGCCAAATGCAAACCTTCAAAGCCAAAGGCAAAGTCAACTTCTTACAATAGGCATTTGCTTTGCGAGTCTAGTGGGTAAGCAAGCTGTCCTGCGGCTCCCTGTTTTGCGTCAGTTATTTCAAAAATAAGGCTATTTTCATGTCTAAGTCCCAACACGCCAAAGTCTTGATTTTGGGTTCCGGTCCAGCCGGCTATACCGCAGCGGTTTACGCCGCCCGGGCCAACCTGAACCCCGTTCTCGTGACCGGTATGGCCCAGGGCGGGCAACTGATGACAACCACCGAAGTTGACAACTGGCCGGCAGATGTCCATGGTGTTCAGGGGCCAGAACTCATGCAGCGGTTTTTGGAACATGCCGAACGCTTTCAAACTTCCGTTTTATTTGACCACATCAATAAAGTCGATCTCAGCCAAAGACCGTTCACGCTCACCGGAGATGACTCGACTTACACCTGCGACGCGCTCATTATTGCGACTGGCGCATCGGCCAAATACATTGGCTTGCCCTCTGAAACCGCTTTTATGGGGCGTGGCGTCTCTGGATGCGCAACGTGCGATGGGTTCTTCTACCGAGACCAAGCGTGCTGCGTGGTAGGCGGGGGCAACACCGCCGTTGAAGAGGCGCTTTATTTGTCCAATATTGCCAGCAAGGTGTACCTGATTCACCGCCGCGATAAGTTCAAAGCAGAGCCCATCTTGGTTGACAAGCTGATGGAAAAAGTCGCTGCTGGAAAAATTGTTCTGAAGACCTTTCAAACCTTGGATGAGGTGCTTGGCGATGCGTCTGGCGTCACAGGCGTTCGCCTGAAAAGTACGAAAACCGAAGAAACCGAAGACATCGCGCTTCAAGGCTGTTTTATTGCCATTGGCCACGCGCCCAACACCGATATTTTTCAAGGCCAACTCACCCTGGAGAATGGCTATATCGTTACCCAAAGCGGCCTCAAAGGTTTTGCAACGATGACCAGTGTCCCTGGGGTTTTTGCGGCTGGAGATGTTCAAGACCATGTGTACCGCCAAGCCATCACCAGCGCAGGAACGGGCTGCATGGCTGCGCTAGACGCGCAAAGGTTTTTGGAACAGGACTAAGCTGCGCGATTTTGGATATAATCGAAGGCTTTGCTGCCGTTAGCCCGTGAGGGTCTGCGGCGAGTCAATGGGTTACCGCCACCCACATTTTGGCGAGGTGAGGCATTTGCTTTGTGCAATTGCCGTTTAAAAGTATCGGAGTGTCCTTATGGCACGCGTATGTCAAGTCACGGGTAAAGGCCCGATGGTAGGGAATAACGTTTCCCACGCCAACAACAAAACCAAGCGCCGGTTTCTACCAAACCTGCAATACCGCCGTTTCTGGGTTGAATCAGAAAATCGCTGGATCCGTTTGCGAATCTCAAACGCAGGTCTGCGTTTGATCGACAAAAACGGTATTGACTCAGTGCTCGCAGACCTGCGCGCACGTGGCCAGGCATAAGGAGCAAGACCATGGCAACCAAAGGCGGACGCGAAAAAATCAAGCTGGAATCTACAGCAGGCACTGGTCATTTTTATACGACCAGCAAAAACAAGAAAACCATGCCCGAGAAAATGTTGATCAAGAAATTTGATCCCAAAGCTCGCAAGCATGTGGATTACAAGGAAATGAAACTGAAGTAAT
>CANJNX010000136.1 GCA_947475495.1 Comamonadaceae bacterium
CTCTTCCAAACCGATGCCATTGAGCATGAAAGACAAGATGGGGATCGTTTGGCTCGGATTCACGGGCTATTACTTGGCGAGTTTTTTAGATTTCTCGGGGCTCGCATACATCAGCGCATCCTTCGAGCGTTTGATTTTGTACCTCAACCCCACGCTGGTTTTGATTTTGGGCGTGGTTCTTTATCGTCGGCCGATTGGCCGAATGCAATGGCTGGGCTTGGCGATCAGTTACAGCGGCGTACTCGTCGTTTTTGGTCATGAGGTGCAATTGACAGGAAAGGATGTGGGGCTGGGTGCCGCCTTGGTTTTTGGCAGCGCGGTAAGTTACGCTTTGTACTTGTCTTACAGTGGCGAGATGGTGCAGCGTTTAGGTGCGCTGCGTTTGGTGGGTTTGGCCAGTTGTGTCGCCTGTGTACTCTGTTTGCTTCAGTTTGCTTTGATGCGGCCCTTGTCCGTGGTGTGGGCTTTGGATGCGCAGGTCTGGTGGTTATCGTTGCTTAACGCCACGGCCTGCACGGTGGTGCCCGTGGTCTTAGTGATGTTGGGGATAGAACGGCTGGGTGCAGGACTTGCTGCGCAAGTGGGTATGGTGGGTCCGATGTCGACTTTGGCCATGGCGGCCTTGATTTTGGGTGAGCCCCTCACGCCCTGGGTGATGGTGGGAACCGCCGCCGTGATGGTGGGTGTGTTTGTTTGCACACGGGTTAAAACAATGGCAGACATAATTTAAAAGGATGCATGATGGATTTGGCTATTGCGGGTAAATGGGCTTTGGTGTGCGGCGCCAGCCGTGGCTTGGGCTTGGGCTGCGCGCAAGCCTTGGCACACGAAGGTGTCCATGTGGTAATGGTGGCTCGCCGCGCTGACGTATTGGAGTCGGCAGCAGAAGCATTACGCACACAGCTCGGTCCCCAATCCGCTGTCCACGTAGTGACCTGTGCCCAAGACATCACTACTGAAGCGGGTAGGGCTGCAGTATTTGCACGCCATGCTGATTTTGATATTGTTGTTACCAACGCTGGGGGCCCTCCAACGGGAAACTTTCGCGACTGGGACCGTGCGGCTTGGATCCGTGCGGTCGATGCCAATATGCTCACGCCGATTGCTTTGATTCAAGCCACCGTGGATGGCATGGCAGCGCGCGGCTTTGGCCGCATCATTAACATTACTTCGAGTGCAGTCAAAGCGCCTATCGATACCTTGGGCTTGTCCAACGGCGCACGCAGCGGTTTGACAGGCTTTGTGGCGGGTTTGGCCCGCAGTCCGATTGCTGCGCAAGGGGTGACGGTGAATAACCTGCTACCAGGTGCATTTGATACCGACCGACTTCAAACGATCTTTCAAACCGCAGCGCAAAAAACGGGGCAAGAAGTCGACGCTATTGCTGCGCTTCGGCGTAAAGGTATTCCTGTACAACGTTTTGGTGTGCCTCAAGAGTTTGGAGCGGTGTGTGCCTTTTTGTGCAGCCCTTGGGCGGGCTACATCACAGGGCAAAATATTTTGGTGGACGGCGGGGCTTATTCAGGAACTTTTTAGCGCTTGGATGACAGAACGATACCGAAAACAATCATCACAAAAGACGCAATGTGAAAGAGCTCAGGCGGTTCTCCTAAAAAGGCAGAGGACAGAACTGCTGCAAACAAGGGCGTGAGGTTGATAAAAAACCCAGCCGCTGCTGGCCCCGCTAAGGCCACCCCTGCACCCCACGAGCGGTAGGCGATGACGGCAGGCCCTACAGCGATAAATAGCAGCGCAGCAACCAGGGGCCATCCCAAAACCAGCGTCGCATCGGTCAGCGTCCATTCGACAGTACTGCAAGCAAGCGCACCCACGAGTCCAAACACCATTTGGCCTAGCAAAAATGCGGCCCAGTCCGCCCGAATAGGAGCGGACTCAGGCGTGGGATGGGCCAGCATCCAGCTGTAATACGCCCACCCAAAAGACGCCAGCAACATATAGACATCGCCCATGACCCACTGCAATTGCAGCAGCAGCAACCACTGGCCTCGGCACAGCACCAAGAGAACCCCCCCAATAGACAGGAAGGCACCCACCAACTGGCGATGGCTCACAGGCGTTCCAAAAAATACCCGGCCGATGAGCAGCATCCACACCGGGGTACTGGCCCCAACGAGCGTCACGTTCATGGGAGTCGAAGTCGTCAACGCCAAATACAACAGCCCGTTGTAACTGGCCATACTGAGCGTGCCTAAGATGGCGAATTGTTTCCATTGGCCCCAAAGCGGACTGCCACGTCGTAAAACCCACCTGGCCAGGGGTAGCAGAATCAAAAACGCCAAGACCCACCGCAAGAGGTTTAAGGTCATGGGTGATATCAAGGGATGGATCATCCTGCCTACGACGGCATTGCCTGCCCACATGATGGGAGCAATAGTGAGAAGCACGCTGGCTTTCAAACTGAGACTTGGAGTAAGGCGGGTGTTCATGGTTGTGCACTGTAGCAAGTCTGAACCAGTAGCCTCAAGTGTTTTACAAAGGGGCCGACGCGGACAGCATGATTTCATGGCACGATACGCACTCTTCTTATTGTCATTTCCATTTTTTTTTGGAGTCTGTATGTCCGCTCAAATGTCCCGTTCTATTCAGATTGACCAGCATGGTGGGCCAGAGCAAATGCGTTTGGTGCACATTGCGGTTGGTGAACCCGGTCCAGGGGAGGTGCGGATACGTCACCACGCGGTCGGATTGAACTACATTGACGTTTACCAACGCAGCGGCTTGTACCCTATGAATTTACCCGTCCAGCTGGGTATGGAGGCAGCGGGAGTGATTGAGGCAGTTGGCGAAGGCGTAACCCACTTAAAGGTGGGTGACCGCGCTGCCTATGCCAGCCAGCCGCCAGGCGCGTACTGCGAGCGCCGCGTGATGCCGGCCAAGTGCATTTGCAAATTACCTGATGCCATCAGCTTTGAGACGGGCGCTGCCATGATGCTTAAAGGGTTGACCGCCCAGTACTTGCTCAAACGTACTTTGCCGCAGGGCGGGCTCAAGGCGGGTGACTTTGTGTTGTTTCATGCCGCAGCCGGTGGTGTGGGACTCATCGCCTGCCAGTGGGCACGCGAACTGGGTTTGCAACTGATTGGTACCGCGGGCTCCGACGCCAAATGCCAGCTGGCTTTGGACCATGGCGCTGCATTTGCAGTGAATTACGTCAAGGAAAACTTTTTAGAACGGGTGAAAGAAATCACCGGCGGCAAAGGCGTCAAGGTTGTTTATGACTCGGTCGGTAAAGATACATGGAACCAATCGATTGACTGCATCGCCCCCTTTGGGTTGATGGCAAGTTTTGGAAATGCTTCAGGACCAGTTGAGCCCATCGCCCCAGGCATGTTGGGACCCAAAGGATCGATTTACCTGACCCGCCAAACCCTTTTCACGCATATTGCGACCCGAGAAAGTACGCAAGTGATGGCGAATGATTTGTTTGATGTGGTCAGCAGAGGCAAGGTTCACATTCGAATTGGCCAGCGGTACCCTTTGGAAGAGGTGCAGCAAGCCCACCGCGACTTAGAAGCTCGAAAAACGACCGGTTGCACCATTTTGACCCTCTAATTATCAGGGTTAAAATTACACCACTATGAGCCAATTCACTTCAAGCCTTCTTCGATCTGCCCTTGGATGCGCATTTGTATTCTTTGGCGCACTGCCAAGTTTTGCGCAAACCAATCCAGCGGCAACAGCTGACAGCAAAACCCAGAGTGCAGCTGCGCGAGATGCAGAAAATACGAAGAAGTGGTCTGTGTACTGGGGCTGGAATCGCTCTAACTACTCCAATAGCGATATTCATTTTTGGGGGGATGGACACGATTTCACGATTAAAAATGCCCAGGCCAGTGATATGCAAACAGACCTCTCGCATTTGTTCGATATTTATTTGCATCCCGCCAATATCACCATACCGCAAACCAATCTGCGCGTGGCTTACCAGTACAACGCTGATACAGCGATTGCACTGAATTTAGACCATATGAAATATGTCATGACGATTGGTCAAGTCGCAGAAGCGGTCGGCACAGCCAATGGCGCTGCCCTGTCTGGAACACGCGAAATTAACGATAGCTTCGTGGCTTTTGAGCATACGGACGGCTTGAATGTCATCAGTTTGGAAGTTGAAAAACAGCGCCCGGTGGATCTTTTTGGCCCCGCTTACCCAGCGCGTATTTTTGCTTTGGCAGGAATCGGCATCGTTATTCCAAAGAGCAACGTCACGATGGCAGTCATAGGTC
>CANJNX010000137.1 GCA_947475495.1 Comamonadaceae bacterium
AGCGTAACCCTCGGGCAGAACGCGGGGAATATTTTCCAGTAAGCCGCCGCCGGTGATGTGGGCCAAGGCTTTGATGGGGTGGTGTGCCAATGCAGCCAGTACGTTTTTCACGTACAAACGGGTGGGCTCCATGATGGCTTGCTTAAAGGGTTTTCCGTCGAGTGTTGAGGGCACATTTTCCGCTGCGCGTTCAATGCACTTGCGCACCAAACTAAAGCCATTGGAGTGCACGCCATGCGACGCCAATCCCAGCACCACATCGCCAGGCTTCACGTTCTGGCCCGTCAAAATTTTGGATTTTTCAACCGCGCCTACGGCAAAGCCGGCCAGGTCGTACTCACCGGCGGGGTACATGCCTGGCATTTCTGCGGTTTCGCCACCAATCAAGGCGCAACCCGAGAGCTCGCAGCCCTTGGCGATACCGCCGATCACGGCCGTTGCCGTGTCAATATCGAGCTTGCCACAGGCAAAGTAATCCAAAAAGAACAGGGGCTCGGCGCCTTGAACCAACACGTCGTTCACGCTCATGGCCACCAGATCAATGCCCACGGTATCGTGCATATTCCACTCAAAGGCCAACTTGAGTTTGGTGCCCACGCCATCGGTGCCGCTGACCAAGACCGGCTCTTTGTAGCGCTTTGGCACTTCAAACAAGGCTCCAAAACCGCCGATGCCTGCCAATACACCTTCGCGCATGGTTTTCTTGGCCAAGGGTTTGATGCGTTCGATCAGGGCATCTCCCGCGTCAATGTCAACACCGGCGTCTTTATAGGACAAGGGGCTGGGGGAGGATTTGGAAGTTGGGATCATGGGGTGTAATGGGGTAGGGGCTGCTGTAGCGCAGCCCGATAGAATTTAGGCTTGATTTTAAGGGTTCGCCCTGACTCACTTGAAGGTGCGTATGACCTTGTCTCCCAAAATTGTCGCTGCTTGGTTGGCCATTGCGAGCGTTTTCGCTGCTGCGCTGTGGTTTTTGGCCCCGGTTTTGGCTCCTTTTGTGGTGGCCTGTGTGCTGGCGTATGCCTTGACACCCTTGGTCGATTGGTTTGATGCTTTATGGCGCGGACGCGTACCCCGGGTGTTGGCAGTGCTTTTGGTGGAGCTGCTGTTTTTGCTTTTGGCCCTCGGTCTGCTGCTTTTAATGGTGCCAATTTTGATCAAAGAGCTGCCTCTGATGCGCGATCAGCTGCCTGCTTTGTTAGACCGCATGAACGCCACACTCCAGCCGGCCTTGCTCAAATTCGGCATTCATCTGAGCTTGGACCTGGCCAGCATCAAATCGTTTTTGATGACCTACCTCAATGCCAATGTTGAAGATACGCTGGGTTCGGTGATGGCATCTGTCAAGCTCGGTGGCAGTGTGGCTTTAGCCTTGCTCGGCAATTTGGTGCTGATTCCTGTTGCTTTGTTTTATTTGCTCATGGACTGGGAGCGCTTTATGGGGAGCTTGAGCACCTTGATTCCTCCACGTTTGCGGGGTGCGGCACACCGGTTTTTCCACGAGGCCGATGCGGTTTTGGGTGAATATTTGCGCGGGCAATTGATGGTCATGGGCGTTTTGGCAGTTTTTTACAGCGCCGGGCTTGCCCTGTTTGGTTTGGACTTGGCCTTGCCAATTGGAACGTTTACGGGGCTGGCCGTGTTTGTGCCGTATTTGGGTTTTGGGCTGGGCATGGTGTTGGCCTTGTTGGCGGGATTATTGGAGTTTTCTAGCAACTTGGGCGCGGGCTATGCACTCGCGATGGTGGCGGTGGTTTTTGGTTTGGGCCAGCTGGTGGAGAGTTTTTACTTGACGCCGCGCTTGGTCGGCCAGCGCATTGGCCTGCATCCATTGGCTGTGATTTTTGCTTTGTTGGCGTTTGGCCAAATTTTTGGTTTTGTCGGTGTCTTGGTCGCTTTGCCAGTGAGCGCGGTGTTGCTGGTGGCGATACGCCGCTTGCGTGCGGGTTACTTGACCAGCGATTTGTACCACGGCTAAACACCAAAGCTAAAAAAACAGCATGCAGCAAATCGCGCTTGACATCGGAATATCGCATGGGCCTTCGGTTGCCAATTTTTTTGCGGGCCCGAATGTAGCGGCTTTACAGCATGTGCAATTTTGGTTGGGCTCCAAAGCCGCCTCGGCTTTGCGCTCTCCGGTACCCACTTATTTTTGGGGGCCTAGCGGCAGCGGGAAAAGCCATTTGTTAAAGGCTGCACGGGAGGGCTTGCGCGAACAGGGCGCGGTGGTGGGGTGGTTGGATTCCACGGTGCTGTCACCCCCCGAATTTGACGAAAGGTGGGCGGCCGTCGTGATGGACGATGTGCATCTTTTTACCGCCTCACAACAACACATCGCCTTTAACTGGTTTGTGCATGCCCAAACCCTGCAGCGTCCGGTGCTTGCAGCGGGCGAATGGAGCCCGACAGAGTTGAAGTTGCGCGATGATTTGCGAACGCGCTTGGGTTGGGGCCATGTGTTTGGCCTGCAACTACTGACGGAAGAACAGTCGCGCGCGGTGCTGCGCCAAGCCGCCGATGCGCGGGGACTGTTTTTGAGCGACGAGGTCATGGACTTCACGCTGCGGCGCTTTAGCCGTGATTTGGGCAGCCTGATGGAGTTGCTTGATTTGCTGGACCGCTACGCTTTGCAAACCAAACGCGCCATCACGATTCCTTTGATTAAATCTATGCTGGAGACTGCATGACCTTGCCCAAGCTCGCTTTGTTTGACCTGGACCACACCTTGTTGCCCATTGACTCGGACTACACCTGGGGCCAGTTCACCGCGGCCTTGGGCTGGAACGATCCGATAGAGTTCACCCGTCAAAACGATGCTTTTTATACGCAATACAAAGCCGGCACCTTGGATATTTACGAATACGCGCGTTTTGCAACCCGCGCCATGGTTCGCCAAGGCGAGGCCAAGTCGCTGGCAGCGCATGCAGATTACATGCGCGAGGTGATTGTGCCGGCGCTCAAGCCCCAAGCGCTGGCCTTGGTGCAACAACACAAAGCCGAAGGCGCCACCGTGATCGTGGTGACGGCTACCAATGCCTTTGTGACCGCCCCGATTGCCAAGGCCTTGGGCGCGGATGAACTGATGGCTGTGGACTTAGAGCGCGACACCTCCCAAGGGGGAACGGGCTGGTATACCGGTGAAGTTCGCGGGATTCCCACCTTTCGCGAAGGCAAGGTCGCGCGTGTGGAAGAATGGCTTAAAGCACGCGGCTTGGATTGGGCCAGCGTGCACAGCACGTTTTATTCCGACTCCATCAACGATTTACCTTTGCTTGAAAAAGCCAATGTGCCGGTAGCGACCAATCCAGATGACCCTTTGCGGGCCATCGCGCAAGACCGCGGATGGCGCATACTCGAACTGTTTAGATAAGTGCCAATATTTGGCCGGGCTGGGTGCGTTGGCACGGGCCCCACAAGGAAATATGATAAAAAAATTGATTCACAAACTGCTGGGAAAAAGCAGTAGTCCCGCCGCAACGGCGGGCAAACCCAACTTCGGTAAACGGGTCGAAGTTCCGGTGAAAGTCCATGGCATTGACGTGACTTTGGTCGACGAGCGGGCCATGAACGTGGTGCGAACGCTGCAAAACGCTGGCTTTGTGGCCTATATCGTGGGCGGCGCGGTGCGCGATTTGTTGCTCGGGCTGCGCCCTAAAGATTTTGATGTGGCCACAGATGCCACCCCCGAAGAAGTCAAAAACCTGTTTCGCCGCGCCTTCATTATTGGCCGGCGCTTTCGCATTGTTCATGTGGTGTACGGCCGCGGGCGCGAGCATGAGGTGATTGAAGTCTCGACCTTTCGGGCTTATTTAGACAACGCCGCTGCTGAGCAAGTGCGTGGCAATGAAAAAACCAGCAAGAGCGAGCTCGCTGGAATGAAGCACGCGGTGGATTCCACCGGGCGCGTCTTGCGCGACAACGTTTGGGGCCCACAAGAAGAAGACGCGGTTCGACGTGACTTCACCATCAACGCCATGTACTACGACCCCCAAACCGAATTGGTGGTGGACTACCACGGTGGTTTGAAGGATGCCAAAAACAAAACGCTGCGCATGATTGGGGACGCCGCAACGCGCTACCGCGAAGACCCGGTTCGGATCATTCGTGCCGTGCGTTTTGCTGCCAAGTTGAACCCCTTGGGGTTTAAGTTGGACCCCAAGACGGCCGGGCCTTTGGTGAAGTCGCAGCAGTTGTTGGCCGACGTTCCGCAAAGCCGCTTGTTTGATGAAATGCTG
>CANJNX010000138.1 GCA_947475495.1 Comamonadaceae bacterium
AAAGCGCACTGGCTGCAGCCAAAGCGGGCGCCAACTCAGCACGCGACCAACTCACCAGCAACCAAGCCCTCACCGATGGCACCCGTATTGAAACCCACCCGGGTGTGATGGCGGCATCGGCCAAAGTGCGTGAAGCATTTTTGGCCCTGCACCGCGCCACCCTGCCCGCACCGGTAGACGGCTTTGTGGCCAAACGCACCGTGCAACTCGGACAACGGGTTGCCGCTGGAACACCCTTGTTATCCGTGATTGCACTCAATGAGGTGTGGGTGGACGCCAACTTCAAAGAAGTGCAACTGCGCAATATCCGCATCGGCCAACCCGTGTTACTCACAGCGGACGTATACGGCAAACGGGTGGAATACAAAGGGACAGTGTCTGGCTTAGGCGCGGGCACGGGCGCTGCTTTTGCCCTTTTGCCTGCGCAAAATGCCACGGGCAATTGGATCAAAGTGGTGCAGCGCGTTCCGGTGCGCGTGGCACTCGATACCGCCGAAGTATTGAAAAATCCGCTGCGGGTGGGCTTGTCGATGGAAGCCACGGTTGATGTCACCGACCAAAGCGGCAAATCATTGGCCGATGCGCCACGCACTGCATCGCAGTTACGCACCGAGGTGTATGCCGAATTAGATGGCCAAGCCAGCGCCGAGGTGCAGCGCATCATTGCGGCCAATGTGGGTAAGTCCACCACCAAGCCCTGAACATGAGCAATGCGGCCCATGCCCCCTTAGAGCCTTTGCAAGGCTCGGCCCGCTTGTGGGGAACGATCGCGCTCTCGGCTGCGACCTTCATGAACGTATTGGACTCCTCCATTGCCAATGTGTCGCTGCCTGCGATTGCCGGTGACTTGGGCGTGAGCCCCAACCAAGGCACCTGGGTCGTGACCAGTTTTGGCGTGGCCAATGCGATTGCTGTTCCCTTGACGGGATGGTTGTCGCAGCGCTTTGGCCAGGTGCGTTTGTTCACGATGAGCGTGTTTTTGTTTGTGGTCGCCTCTTTGCTTTGCGGGCTGGCACCCAATATGACCACCTTGATTGCGATGCGGGCCTTGCAGGGCTTTGTGGCCGGGCCCATGATGCCGCTGGCCCAAACCCTCTTGCTCTCGAGCTATCCGCCTGCCATGGCGGGGCTGGCCATGGCGCTGTGGGCGATGACGACCTTGGTGGCGCCGGTGATGGGCCCTTTGTTGGGAGGGTGGATCACCGACCAAATGCACTGGGGTTGGATTTTTTACATCAATGTACCAGTCGGCCTCATCGCCGCGTTCATTACATGGACCATCTTCAAAAAACGTGAAACCCAAAAGCAAAAACTCCCGATTGACACGGTCGGTCTGACCCTCTTGGTGCTGGCCGTAGGTTGCTTGCAAATCATGCTCGACCGCGGCAAAGAGCTCGATTGGTTTCACTCCAGTGAAATCATTGCCTTGGGTTTGGTCGCCTTGATTGGAGGCGCATTTTTTGTGGTTTGGGAACTCACCGACAAACACCCGGTGGTGGACCTCAAACTTCTGAAGTTGCACAACTTCAGAATTGGATCCATTTGCTTGGCTGTGGCCTACAGCCTGTTTATTGGCAACTTGGTCTTGCTGCCATTGTGGCTGCAACAGTTCATGGGATACACCTCTACGCAAGCGGGGATGTTGCTCGCGCCGGTGGGCTTGTTCGCGATTATTTTGTCGCCCTTGGTCGGTAAAAATATCCAGAAAACCGACCCGCGCATGCTCGCCACATTTGCGTTCATCGTGTTCTCTGTGGTGTTGTTCATGCGTGCGCATTTCAATACCCAAGCGGACTTTGCCACCATCATGCTGCCTACCATCGTGCAAGGCATTGCAGTGGCCTTCTTCTTTATTCCGCTCTCTACCATCACGCTCAACGGCATCCCGCCCCATTTGATGGCATCGGCCTCGGGCTTGTCGAACTTTATGCGCATTGTGGGCGGCGCCTTTGGTACCTCCATCACCATCACCTTGTGGCAAGACCGTGCGGCGGTTCACCACGCAGAGCTCACGGAGCTGCTCACGCGCAGCAACCAAGCTGCCAACAGCGCCATGGCCGGGTTCGGCAGCATGGGGATGTCCCAAGAGCAAGGCCTTGCCAGCATCAACCGCATGGTCGATCAACAGGCATTTATGCTCGCATCCAACGATATCTTTACCGGCTCAGCCGTGATCTTTTTAATGCTGATCCCGATGATTTGGTTTGCAAAACCAGTGACTTACCAACGACCTTAGAACCACTCCATTTTCTATTGCTGCCTGCTTTCTATTTTCCAAATGACTGCCCAAACCACCCTCGCCCAATCGCTGACGCTGCCCAACGGTAGCCAGATCAAAAATCGCCTTTTTAAATCGGCCATGTCCGAGGCCTTGGCCAGGCGCGACGGCGCGCCAACGCCCGAACTGGAGCGCTTGTACAGCGCGTGGGCTAGCGGCGGGATTGGCTTGTGCGTCACGGGCAATGTCATGATCGATTCCAAAGCCATTGGCGAGCCTGGTAATGTGGTGATTGAAGACGACACGCATTTAGGGGCGCTCAAAAGCTGGGCGCAAGCGGCAACAGCGAACCACACGCAATGCTGGGTGCAACTCAACCACCCTGGTAAACAAGCCCCCAAAGGGCTCAACCGTGAAACCGTGGCCCCCTCTGCGGTACCATTTAGATCCGATATGCAGGCGTTTTTCGCTACGCCACGCGCCTTGGAAGACAGCGAAATCCAAGCACTGGTTCAGCGTTTTGGCGCAGCCGCTGCAGTGGTCAAAAAAGCGGGGTTTTCCGGGGTTCAAATCCACGGCGCCCACGGCTATTTGGTCAGCCAATTTCTATCACCGCACCACAACACCCGCAGCGATGCCTGGGGTGGCACGGCGCAGAAGCGCCGGCATTTTGTCTTGGAGGTCTACCGCGCTATGCGTTTGGCGGTGGGGCCTGCGTTTCCCATTGGAATCAAACTCAATTCAGCCGACTTTCAGCGCGGCGGCTTTACCGAAGAAGAGTCGATCGAGACCATCCGCGCCTTGGCCGATGCGGGCATGGATTTGATTGAAATTTCAGGCGGCACCTACGAAGCGCCCGCAATGACAGGCGTCCAACAAAAGACGCAGGGAGAGAAAAAAGAAAGCACGCTCCAGCGTGAAGCTTATTTTTTAGCGTTTGCAGAAAAAGCCCGCCAAGCGGTTCGAACCCCGTTGGTCGTCACAGGCGGCTTTCGCAGCGCCCAAGGCATGGCGCAAGCGATTGAATGTGGCGCTGTGGACATGGTGGGCATTGCCCGCATCATGGCCATCGAGCCCGATGTGCCAGCGCGACTGCTCGCTGGCTTGGCAGCACAACACACGGTCAAACCACTTCGCACCGGCATCCAAGCCATTGACAAGATGGGCTTGCTAGAAGTGAGTTGGTACACCGGCCAACTCAAGCGCATTGGGCGGGGGGACTTGCCAAAGCCCCATGAATCCGCCTTGTGGGTGTTTGTAAAGCAGGCGTTTCACATGGCCTTGGCTGGCAAAAAGAAACGCCCACCCACCAAGCTGCGCGCCCATTAAACCCGCGGGGCCTTAAATCAAGGCCACGCCGGTTTTAGACTGCAACATCTCGCGGGAGACGCCGGGGGCCATCTCCATGACTTTCAATCCCGCAGGGGTCACGTCCATGACGGCCAAATCCGTGATGATGCGGTCGACCACGCCCACACCGGTCAAGGGCAAGGTGCAGCTGGGCAAAATTTTGAGGTCTTCGCTGCCATCTTTTTTCTTGGCCACATGCTCCATGAGAACGATCACGCGCTTGACACCAGCGACCAGGTCCATGGCCCCACCCATGCCTTTGACCATCTTGCCGGGAATCATCCAATTGGCCAAATCACCCTTTTCACTGACCTGCATAGCACCCAAAATGCTGAGATTGACTTTCCCACCGCGGATCATGGCAAAGCTATCGTGGCTACCAAAAATACTCGAACCCTTGATCGTGGTCACCGTTTGTTTCCCCGCATTGATCAAATCCGCGTCGACTTCTGCCTCGGTTGGAAAAGGGCCAATCCCCAGCATGCCGTTTTCGCTTTGCAGCCACACCTCTTTATCCGCGGGGACATGGTTGGCCACCAAGGTGGGGATGCCAATGCCGAGGTTGACATAGAAACCATCTTCTAGCTCATGGGCCGCGCGGGCGGCCATTTGGTCTTGACTCCAGCTCATATTCAAACTCCCGATGTTTCTGTGATGGTGCGTT
>CANJNX010000139.1 GCA_947475495.1 Comamonadaceae bacterium
TCCGGTGGAGTCTTTCTTTTTGGCGTTGGGCAAGCCAATCTCGTCGGCAATGCGGCGCACTTCGGTCTTGTGCAACTCGCCCACTGGAAACCAGGTGTGCGAGAGTTGCGCTTGGTTTAGCCGGTGCAAAAAATAACTTTGGTCTTTGGAGGCATCGAACCCCTTGAGCAACTCATAGCGCTCGGTAATGGCGTTGTGGCGCACGCGGGCGTAGTGTCCGGTGGCAATTTTTTCAGCGCCTAAGCGCATGGCGTGGTCTAAAAACGCTTTGAATTTGATTTCGGCGTTGCACAAAATATCGGGGTTGGGCGTGCGCCCGGCTTGGTATTCGCGAACGAACTCTGCAAACACGCGGTCTTTGTAGTCGCTCGCAAAGTTGACGTGCTCTATCTCTATGCCCAGCACATCGGCAACCGCAGCGGCATCCACAAAATCAATGTTGGAGGTGCAGTAGCCGGGGTCTGTGTCTTCGCCGCTGGCGTCTGCCGGGCGGTCATCGTCTTCCCAGTTTTTCATGAAGATGCCAATGACTTCATGGCCTTGTTGTTTGAGCAAGTAGGCCGTCACCGCAGAGTCGACCCCGCCGCTCAAGCCAACCACCACCCGTTTTTTTTGCCCCTGTTGTTTCATAGGGCGATTTTAGGTACGCGGCTTGTACACGCTGGGGTCGGTGGTTAAAAGCTCCAAGGGGTAGCGCCGCCCCGCCAAATAATCTTCCATGCACTGCACCACCGCCGCACTGCGATGGCGCTGCCTGCTGGCCCGCACTTCGTCTGGGCTCATCCACAAGGTGCGAATAATTCCACGGTCTAACGGCCGCTGGGCATCCCACGCGCCCAGGGTTCCGCAGAACGCAAAACGCAAATAGGTGATGTCTTCGCCGTGTGGGTGGGCAGCGCTGGCTGCGCGTTCAAAGCGCGATAAATACACACCCACCAAGGCGGTTGGGGTAAACGCATAAGCGGTTTCTTCTAGCGTCTCGCGAACACAGGCTTGGGCCGGAGATTCACCGGGATCGAGGTGGCCTGCTGGATTATTCAAACGCACACCTTCTGGCGTGTGTTCTTCAATCAATAAGAATTGTCCTTCGCGCTCAATGATGGCGGCGACCGTGGCGCTGGGTTTCCAACGTTGCGTTGCCATCACTGCTCCAGCGGTACCCGCCCGTCGGCGGCGCGTTCTGCGTATTTGTTAAAGCGCCAGGCCTTGAACTCCAGGGTAATGCGCCGCCATGTCCCGCGTTTTTCAGCGGGGCTCATTTGCGGCCAATGCTGTACTTCCCAAAAGCTGCGGCCACAGCCTTTGCATTCTTCGTCCCCTTGGCTGGTGGAGCAAATGGCAATACACGGGGTATCAGGCGTGCTGGAATACCACGCTAGCCAAGCCTCATGGGCTTTCGTTGGCATGCTCATTTCATCGGCTTGGGTTTCGCGGTGAAAAACCATGAGCGCATACACCTCAGCCAGCGCCCGCGTGGGGGCGGGTAGCGCCACGCCGTCAGGGGAGGGAATTTGAACGCGCCAGTAATTGATGGCCGACTCGATATCGGTAATGTGAATGCCCGCCATGAAAACCTTTTTGAAGAGCAACGATCATAGCCGCCCCTTTTTTTTACTCCTCTTGCCTTTTTATTTTCTGGCAACGCCCTACAAACCTCAAGGCTATCTGCGAATTATTTAGACTATTACCATTCTCAAGAGGAGTGGCCTCTTGCATATTAATATTTCGATATATGGAACTGTTTTCAAACGGCTGGTGGTCTGCCTTGCTGGCTATTGTGATGATCGACTTGGTGCTCGCGGGCGACAACGCCATTGTGATTGCGCTGGCAGCGCGCAACCTGCCAGACAAACTCAAACGCAAAGCCATCATTTGGGGTACGGTGGGCGCGATCGCGGTGCGCTCGGTCATGACGGTCGGCGTGGTGTGGCTCTTGCAAATTCCCGGGCTGATGCTTGTTGGCGGTTTGGGGCTGGTCTGGGTAGCCTACCAACTCTTGGCCGAGCAAAGCGGTGAAGCCGACCACGGGCCTGGCGCCACGACGTTCATGGGCGCGATGAAAACCATTGTGGTTGCGGATGCTTTGATGGGCGTAGACAACGTACTGGGCGTAGCAGGTGCGGCACACGGCGCTTTTGATCTGGTCATCATCGGCCTCTTAATTAGCATTCCGATTGTTGTTTTTGGTAGTTCCGTCGTTCTTAAATTGGTGGAGCGTTTTCCCATCATCATTCAACTCGGCGCTGCCGTGCTGGCCTTGACGGCCGCCAAAATGATCGTCTCTGAACCCTTCTTAATCGATTACTTCGGCAGCAGCCGGGGCCCGATGGATGCCGCACAGCAAGCCGCGCGCTGGGGCGTTTACGTCGTCACGGTTGCTGGCGTGTTGGCAGCCGGCTGGTG
The DNA here is from genome assembly GCA_947475495.1 of Comamonadaceae bacterium. Taxonomy (GTDB): domain Bacteria; phylum Pseudomonadota; class Gammaproteobacteria; order Burkholderiales; family Burkholderiaceae_C; genus Allorhodoferax. The sequence goes on from CANJNX010000139.1 coordinate 2,404, forward strand.
GAGCCAGCGCAAAAGCCCAATCCAAGACTAGCCCAAGCCTCCTAGGGTTAACCCTAGGACGGTGCTATGCTGGGACACATGAAGCTTTTAATCAAATGGCTGCTCTCGGCGGCCGCACTCCTTGCAGTGGCGCACTTGTACAGCGGCGTGCAGGTCAATAACTTCGGCTCAGCCCTCATTGCTGCTTTCGTTTTGGGCTTGTTCAATTCGCTGCTGCGCCCGGTGTTGGTGGTCTTGACCTTTCCGGTCACAGTGTTGTCGCTGGGCTTGTTTTTGTTTGTCATCAACGCACTCATGTTTTGGTCTGCCGCTGGGGTGCTCGACGGGTTTGAGGTGGTGGGCTTTAGCGCTGCGCTGATCGGCTCCTTGATTTACACCCTGCTCGGTATCATCATCAACTCAGCGCTCGACCGCCTGTTCGCGCGTTAACTGCAAGACCTCGCGGGTGCGGGTATCGACAATCGCTGCTTCAATGTGGTCAGGGCCCATGGGGCCCCAATTTCCGCTTCGTACCAAATCTTGGGCCGCCCGCAAACGAGCCAACGCAGCTGCGTAATCGAGCTGCAAAAGATCGACCTGCGCAAGGGCGCGAACGGCGGCCACATTGCGCCCCTGTGCCGTGTAGGCGGCTGCAAGAAAACTCCAGCCCTTGGCATCGCGCGGATGATCAATCACCCACGCGCGTAGCGTTTGCGCCGCTTGCTCAATACCCGCGGGCTGCGCTGCCAGGGTTTGGGCTTGCGCGCGCAACAACTGCCCGGCGCGGCTTGTTAAGGTCGCGTCACTTTGCAACACCGCCAAGGCCCGGGCTGCATCACCTTGCGTGAGCGCAATTTCTGCTTCTAAGAGGAGCGCCAAACGCACGGCGGCAGCGTTGCCTTGAACGCGCACACGCAGTTGCTCGCACAGGGTTTGGGCTTGCGCGTAATCGCGCAGTTTCAAGGCGGCAAACGCACCGCCGTACAAGGCAGCGGCTTGCTGTGCGGGAGACTTTGCGCTCAGTACCGAAGGCTTCAAATCGCCCTGCCACACGCGCAAGGCATCGACACCGCCGTTGGACAACACCCGGGCGCGTGCCCCCATCAAAGCGGGCTCCAGGTCTTGCGCAGACCATGCCAGCGCAGCGGCACCCGTGGCCAAACCGCTGGCATTGGCTGCACCCGACAAAGGCATGCGGCTTTGCATATCTGAAATACGCTCGGTGGTCAGCGGGTGACTGCGCAAATAGGCAAAACCGCCACTGTCATTGAGGCGGTTGGACTGCTGCAGTTTTTCAAACATGCCGACAAACCCTTGGGCTGCAAAGCCGGCTTCGGTCATCACACCAAAGCCCACGCGGTCGGCCTCGCGCTCCATGTCGCGCGAAAAATTCAGTTGGCTTTGGACTGCCAGCGCTTGGCCGCCGGTGATCATGGCATTGGCCGCTTGGCCGTTGTTGGCGCTTTTGCTCGCTGCCAAGATACCCAAAATCATCGCGCCCATCACCCACGGCGCTTGGGCGTTTTGTTGGGCGATATTGCGGGCAATATGGCGCTGCGTCACGTGGCTGAGCTCATGGGCTAAGACGGAGGCCAACTCATCGCGGCTGCTGACCGCGCCAACCAGCCCCAAATGCAAGCCCAAGTACGCGCCGGGCAACGCAAAGGCGTTGACGGACCGATCCCGCCCCAGCAGTATTTCCCAAGCAAACGTGGCGGCCAAGTCTTGGGGTAAGTCACCACGCTTTTTCGCTGATAGCAGCAAAGGCTGCCAAATACTTTGGACGTAATCCATCACCACCAGATCGTCCAAATAATCCGCATCGCGGTACAAGCTGCGGACAA
>CANJNX010000140.1 GCA_947475495.1 Comamonadaceae bacterium
GCCCGTGCGATCTGCGCGTCTTCGTTGGACTTCACACCGCTCACGCCCACAGCACCTAAGCAATGGCCGTCTTTCATGATGGGTACACCGCCTTCGAGCATGCCGTCTAAAGAAGGTGCGCTCAAAAATGACGCCCGCCCGCCATTGATCATGTCTTCGTACACCTTGCTTTCACGCCGCCCCATGGCAGAAGTACGCGCTTTGGCAGGGGCGATCAAAGCCGAAATAGGGGCTGCGCCGTCTAAGCGTTGAAACCACAGCATATTGCCGCCGTCATCAACGATGGCAATGCTCACAGCCCAACCGTGTTGAACGGCTTCGGCCTCGGCTGCTGCTGCAATGCTCTTGATATCGGCGAGTTCGAGAATGGTTTTGTTTTTCATACAAATAAGGCAGTAAGGGTTAAAGTGCGTGAGCATACCTGCTCAACATGGCTTGGTTTACGCTTCATTTCGAACAACACCCCTGAAAATAATCGGGGCAATGCGATGTTCTCGCTTGGTATTTCGCTTGAAAATGCCTAAAATTACCCCACCTACTACCTAGGTTTTCAAGGAGTTTGACTATGACCGACAACGTAAACACGTTAGACCAAGGCATTGGTTACGGGATTTCCGCCCAAGAGCGCAACAAAGTACTGCGCAATACGTATCTGCTTTTGGCTTTGACCATGGTACCGACCGTGCTGGGCGCTTGGATGGGAGTGGCTACTGGCATCGGACAAATTTTCAGCGGTGGCCTGGGCATCGTGCTTTTCTTGGCACTGGCTTTTGGCTTTATTTACGCCATTGAAAAAACCAAGAATTCAGCTGCTGGCGTGCCCGTGTTACTCGGATTCACCTTCTTTATGGGCCTGATGCTCTCGCGCATGATTGGCTCCATCCTCGGGTTTAAAAATGGTCCAGACCTGATCATGACCGCTTTTGCGGGAACCGCTGGCGTGTTTTTTGTGATGGCCAGTTTGGCAACTGTGATCAAACGCGACCTCTCCGGCATGGGCAAATGGTTGTTTGTCGGAGCCGTTGTTTTGATGGTGGGCGGCATCATCAATGTGTTTGTGGGCTCCACTGCCGGCATGATGGCGCTCTCCATGGCAGCCATCGGAATTTTCAGCGCCTACATGCTTTATGACATCAAGCAAATTTTGGATGGCGGCGAAACCAACTACATCTCTGCCACTTTGGCGCTTTACTTGGACATCATCAATGTCTTTCAAAGCCTGCTGGCTTTGCTTGGCATCTTTGGTGGTGAGAAAGACTGATATAAAAAGACTCGGCTGCCTTCTTCTTGCATTGGGTCTCTTCGCAGCCCAAGCAGAAGAAGTCAGCGTGGCGGTAGCTGCTAATTTCGCTGCCCCGATGCAAAAAATTGCGGCCCTGTTTGCCAAAGACACGGGCCACACCGCGATCTTGTCGGTGGGATCAACCGGTAAGTTTTACGCCCAAATCAAAAACGGTGCTCCCTTTCACGTTTTACTTTCAGCGGACGACGAAACACCGCTTCGACTTGAAAAAGAAAACGAAACAGTCCCCAACGCTCGCTTCACCTACGCTGTTGGAAAACTGGTTGTGTGGAGCAAGCAAGTCGGGCTTGTAGATTCCCAAGGTGAGGTCCTTCGAAATGGGGGCTTTACCCACTTGGCCATTGCCGACCCTAAATTGGCGCCCTACGGTGGCGCTGCCATTGAAACCCTCAAAGCCTTAGATTTACTCTCCAAGCTACGGCCGCGCTTGGTTCAAGGCGAAAGCATTGGCCAAGCCTACCAATTTGTCGCCTCAGGCAATGCACAACTGGGCTTTGTGGCGCTGTCACAGGTGATGGCTGACAACCGCATCTCTGAAGGATCTGCCTGGCTGGTTCCTCCCGAGTTGTACCAACCCATTCGACAAGACGCGGTTATCTTGAGAAATGGCAAAGACAACAAGGCCGCAATGGCCCTTGTGGCATACCTCAAAAGTGAAAAAGCGCGGACGGTGATTCGCTCTTTTGGCTACGGGCTCTGACAGCATATGGTCTTGAGTCCGGATGACTTCAGCGCCGTCTGGCTGACCTTGCAGCTTGCCAGCCTAACGACTGTTTTGCTCTTGGTTTTGGCAACGCCGTTGGCTTGGTGGTTGACCCGAACAACATCGCCTTGGCGCACACCAATCAACGCCATCGTCGCCCTGCCCTTGGTGCTTCCACCCACCGTACTGGGTTTTTACCTTTTGGTGGCTTTAGGTCCTCATGGACCCGCAGGCCAATTCACCCAATGGCTGGGCTGGGGAAGTTTGTCATTTACATTCAGCGGGCTGCTTTTAGGTTCAGTGATTTACTCCCTGCCTTTTGCAGTTCAGCCCCTACAACACGCTTTCGAAACCATGGGCACGCGACCGATGGAGGTCGCCGCCACCCTGCGCGCGAGGCCTATCGATGCGTTTTTGAGTGTCGCACTTCCCATGGCACGGCCCGGTTTTGTGACCGCCGCCATCTTGACCTTTGCCCATACCGTGGGTGAATTTGGTGTGGTGATGATGATTGGCGGCAACATCCCCGGCCAAACGCGCGTGGTGTCGACCCAAATTTATGGCCACGTTGAAGCCATGGAATACGCCCAAGCCCATTGGCTTGCCGGCGGCATGCTGGTATTTTCATTTGTCGTTTTGCTCGCTGCTGGGCGGCTGCAACGGCGCAATATGCGCATCGGGCTATGACCGACATTCAAATTCGGCTCAAGCTAGCGCGTCAAGACTTCGCGCTGGACGTGGACCTCACCCTCCCCGCACAAGGTATTTCCGTGCTGTATGGCGCTTCCGGCTCGGGCAAAACAACCCTGCTGCGCTGTGTGGCAGGTTTAGAGAAAGCCCCATCCGCTTACTTGCAGGTGGATGGCGTTGTTTGGCAAGACCACGCCAGCGGCGTTTTCTTAGCCCCCTGGCGCAGGCCTTTGGGTTATGTTTTTCAAGAGTCCAGTCTCTTTAACCACCTGAACGTTCACGACAACCTTCGTTTTGGTGTGCGCCGCGAAGGCAAAGGCCAAAACCCTGCTTCTTTAGACGAAGCAATTGCGCTCTTAGGCCTTCAAAGCCTCCTGCAACGCCGCACTGAACAACTCTCGGGCGGAGAGCGCCAGCGGGTCGCCATTGCGCGAGCGCTTGCGCTGCAACCTCGCTTGTTATTACTCGATGAGCCCCTGGCTTCGCTAGACCATGCGCGGCGCCAAGACATCTTGCCGTGGATCGAGCGTTTACGCGATGAGGTCAAAATTCCGATGCTTTACGTGACCCACGCAGCTGACGAAGTGGCGCGTTTGGCGCACACCTTGGTTGTGATGGACAAGGGCAAAGCCGTTGCGGTCGGCCCGGTTGCCGACGTCTTGGCGGGTATCGACTCCCCCGTCGTACTTGGCGATGATGTGGGGGCTTTATTGGAAGGAACCGTTCAAGAGCGGGACCCGCGTTGGCATTTGGCCAAAGTCCATGTAGCGGGAGGCGCTTTGTGGTTGCGCGACACCGGTGTCCAAGTCGGCCAAAAGGTGCGTCTGCGGATCTTGGCCCGCGATGTGAGCTTGGCTACCTCTGAGCCGAGCCACACCAGCATTCAAAATATTCTGCTGTGTGTGGTGGACAGCCTGACGCCAGACCACCACCCCTCGCAGGTGCTGGTTCGCCTTCGATGCGGCGACAGTATTTTTGTGGCACGCATTACGGCCCGCGCGGCCGATTCCTTGGCATTGGCGAGCGGTCAAAGCGTATGGGCGCAGGTTAAATCGGTGGCCTTGGTCGCGTAATCAAGTCAATTCAAAAACCGCAATGCTCTCCACGTGCGCCGTGTGCGGAAACATATTCACAATGCCTGCTGCTGTACACCGGTAGCCTGCTTGCGTTACCAAGAGGCCAGCGTCCCGGGCCAGGGTGGCCGGATTGCAACTCACGTAAACAATGCGCTTCGGGGGAGTCCATCCGCTTCGCAATTGAGGATTCTGGTGCAGCTCTGCTAAAGCTTGCACCAAAGCAAAAGCCCCTTCGCGCGGCGGATCGACCAACCATTTGTCCGCACTGCCATCGGCCGTTAACAACGCAGGCGTCATTTCAAACAAATTACGCGCCACAAAAGACGTTGGGGCAAGAACGGTATGGGCTGGGGCATGGGCCTTATTCAAGGCCAAGTTCTCACGGGAACGCGCAACCAAGGATTCCGCACCTTCAATGCCAAGCACCTCGCGGGCCTGGGTTGCCAATGGCAA
>CANJNX010000141.1 GCA_947475495.1 Comamonadaceae bacterium
GCCAAAGGTCCAATTGGCCCAAACTTTGAACGGCCGGTTTAACGTGGTCTTCTTCCCCAACGGAAACGCCGCCGCTGGTTAATACCAGGTCGTTGCTGTCTGCCGCAAGCAGGAGGGCCTCAACAGTTGCCTCGCGTTGGTCTGGAATGATCCCGAAATCCGTGACCTCACAGCCCAAGCGCAGCAAGAGGCTATTCAAAAAGAACCGGTTGGAGTTATAGATGGCGCCCGCTGGCATTGCTTGGGGATCGATATCGCCTGGCATCACCAATTCATCGCCAGTAGAAAACAAAGCGACGCGGGGCTTGCAAGCGACGCACAGCTTGGCCAAACCAAGACTTGCAGCCATGCCTAATTCTGCCGGGCCCAAGCGTTGCCCTGTTGTCAAAACAAGCTCGCCTTTGGAAACGTCCTCACCTGAGCGGCGAATCCACTGACCAATGCTTGGTTTTTGATTGACTTGAATCCGCAACACGCTGTCTTGGGGATTAGATGCAGGCAATTCAACGCAGTCTTCTTGCATGATGACGGCATCTGCCCCAAAAGGAATCGATGCACCCGTAAAAATTCGGGCTGCAGTTCCTGGCAACAGGGCTTGCGGATTCGTTCCTGCGGGGATTCTTTGTGATACTGGAAAAATCCCGTTGCTTGCAGCTAAATCAGCCACCTTGATGGCATACCCATCCATCGAGGAATTGTCTTGCGGCGGAACCTGCAACTGCGAACTGACATCTTGCGCCAACACCCGACCATCCGCTTGCATAGTAGAAACCCACTGCGTTCCCAGCTGTTGCCCTTCGAGGCTTGCAAGAAGTTGCGCTAAGGCCGTCTCCAATGGCATGAGGGGTTTACGCATACAGTCTCAATACCCGCATTCTTGGGCAATGAATGCCTTGACCGCCGAGACATCCGCAGACATGAATTTGACTTTTTTAGGTAGGGTCTCAATGCCAATGAATTTTTCTGGCCGATCAGGCTCGCGGCCTAAGGCCTCCACCAGGGTTGCGGCAAATTTAATCGGCAGCGCAGTTTCTAAAACCAGCATGGGAACGCCAGGCGTGCGGTGCGTCAACGCGACTTTCAATCCGTCAGCGGTATGGGTATCGACCATCACGCCGTAGCGCTTCCAAGTGTCACGGATGGTTTGAAGCCGGTCTTGGTGGGTACTCTTGCCACTGACAAATCCATAGCGCGACGACGCTTCTGGAAAGTGGGAGTCCGCACTCAAATCAAATCGCCCAATTTGAGAAACTTGTCGTCCAAACAAATCCGCTGTTTTGCTTTCATCGCGACCGATCAGGTCAAAAATAAAGCGTTCAAAATTACTGGCCTTTGAAATATCCATGGACGGACTGGATGTTTCATGCGTATCGGCTGATCCCCGAACCCGGTAAATTCCTGTTTTGAAAAATTCATCGAGCACATCATTTTCATTGGTGGCAACCACCAACTTGTCAATGGGCAAACCCATCATCCGGGCCACATGACCGGCGCAAACGTTACCAAAATTTCCGCTCGGAACCGTAAAGCTCACCCGCTGCGCGTTGCTGGTCGTTGCTTGCAAATAGCCCGCAAAGTAATACACCACCTGGGCCATCAAGCGGGCCCAATTGATGGAATTGACGGTTCCAATTTTGTATTTGCGTTTGAAGACCAAATCGTTAGACACGGCTTTCACCAGGTCTTGGCAGTCATCAAAGACGCCATCCACCGCGACGTTGTAAATATTGGTGTCCATCAGACTGAACATCTGAGCCTGTTGAAAAGGACTCATGCGCCCGTTCGGACTGGTCATAAAAACCCGAACGCCTTTTTTGCCCCGCATGGCGTATTCCGCTGCACTTCCCGTGTCTCCGCTGGTGGCGCCAAAAATATTCAATTCTTCGCCGCGGCGGGCCAATTCGTACTCAAACAAATTGCCCAAGAGCTGCATGGCCATGTCTTTAAAAGCCAAGGTAGGCCCGTTTGACAAGGCTTGCAAATACAAACCGTCTTCCAACTTCTTAAGTGGAACAATGGCGCGTGTTCCAAACACCGCCTCGGTGTACGTTTTACGGCACAGCGTTCGCAAATCATCTGCCGGTATGTCATCGACGTACAAAGACAACACTTCAAAGGCCAGATCCGCGTAAGACAGGGTTCTCCAACGCGTTAATGTTGCATCGTCAACCTGCGGATAACTCTCCGGCAAATACAGTCCTCCATCGGGGGCCAAACCCTCTAACAAAATTTCACAAAAACGCTTTTTAGAGGTTGACGCAGCGCCTTGGCCGCGGGTGGAGATGTAGCGCATTAGACTAACTCTTCTTTACGGATGCGAACAATGGTTTGGAGCACGGTGGGCAATGCCTGCATCAAAGCAATCGCAGCGTCCATTTGTGATTCTTTGCAATCGTGGGTCAAGATAATGAGGTCCGTTTGGCTGGCTTCAACCCCACTGATTTCATCCGACTCGCGTTGCAACACGGCATCAATGCTGATATCTGCCTGGGCCAAGATGCCAGTGACTTTGGCCAAGACGCCGGTCTGGTCTGCCACGCGCAAGCGCAAATAGTAACTCGTCACAATGTGGCTCATGGGCAAAATAGGTGTGTCGCTCATCGCATCCGGTTGAAAAGCCAAATGCGGAACGCGCTGGGCCGCGTCGGCCGTATGCAGTCGGGTCACGTCCACCAAATCGGCGATCACGGCCGATGCTGTTTGCTCAGACCCCGCACCTGCCCCGTAGTACATCGTGATACCCGCGGCATCGCTTTTGACCATGATGCCGTTCATGGAACCTTCAACATTGGCCAACAGCCGCTTGATAGGAATCAAAGTGGGATGAACGCGCAATTCGATTCCGGTGTGGGTGCGTTTGGCAATGCCTAGCAACTTGATGCGGTAGCCCAGCTGGTAAGCATAGGCAATATCAGCTGCCGCGAGTTGGGTGATTCCTTCCACATGGGCCCGTTTGAATTGAACCGGAACACCAAAGGCAATCGCGGCCAAGATGGTGGCTTTATGGGCGGCGTCAAAGCCTTCAATGTCAAAGGTCGGGTCGGCTTCGGCGTATCCAAGGGCCTGGGCTTGGGCCAGCGCAGTCTCAAAGCTCAGTCCTTTGTCACGCATTTCTGACAAGATGAAATTGGTGGTGCCGTTGATGATGCCTGCCACCCATTCAATGCGGTTTCCTGAGAGTCCTTCGCGCAAAGCCTTGATGATGGGAATACTGACAGCCACCGCGCCTTCAAAGGCCACCATGACACCTTTGGCGTGGGCTGCAGCGAAGACTTCATTGCCATGTTCGGCCAGTAAGGCTTTGTTCGCAGTTACCACATGCTTTCCATTCGCGATGGCTTTCATCACCAAGTCTTTGGCCAAGGTCGTACCGCCAATGACTTCCACAATGATTTCAATATCGGGGTCATTCACCACCGCAAATGGATCACTCACCACCTCGACTGCGCTGCCCACCAAGGTTTTGGCGCGCTCCACATTGCGCGCTGCCACACGGGTAATTTCAATGCCCCGCCCAGCGCGACGTTTGATTTCCTCTTGGTTGCGTTTTAAGACCGCGAAAGTGCCACCGCCTACCGTGCCTATTCCTAATAAACCTACTTGAATCGGATTCATAAAATGTTTTAACAGTGCAATAAAAAAATCATTGGCTTACGCGCTTGCGGTACGTTTCCAAAAAGTGCGCAACCCGCCCGATCGCTTCTCGAAGGTCGTCTTCGTGCGGCAAAAATACGATACGAAAGTGGTCCGGCGCAGACCAATTAAACCCACTGCCTTGGACCAGCATGACGCGCGTTTCTTGCAGCAATTCCAAGAAAAACTGTTGGTCATCTGCAATGGGGTAAACCGCAGGATCCAAACGCGGAAACATATACAAAGCCGCGCTGGGCTTGACGCACGTCACCCCAGGAATGGCAGTGATGAGCGCATAAGCCAAATCGCGCTGGCGGCGCAAACGCCCTCCTTCGCACACCAAATCGTCAATGCTTTGGTAGCCCCCGAGAGCGGTTTGAATCGCATATTGTCCAGGGACGTTGGCGCACAAACGCATATTGGAGAGCATATTGAGGCCTTCAATATAGTCCTTGGCTGGGCGCTTATCGCCTGAGACCACCATCCACCCGGCCCGGTAGCCGCACGAACGGTAACTCTTGGACAAGGAGTTAAAGGTCA
>CANJNX010000142.1 GCA_947475495.1 Comamonadaceae bacterium
GCGCTCCAGTTCCCCCCTTTGGCTTCGATGCCATCGCGTTTGACCGTTGCCAACACGCTCGCCGCTTGTTCGCCGCCCATGACACTGATGCGGGCGTTGGGCCACATCCATAAAAAGCGGGGGCTAAAGGCGCGCCCGCACATGCCGTAGTTGCCCGCGCCAAAACTTCCGCCAATGATGATGGTGAATTTGGGAACGGCAGCCGTTGCCACGGCAGTCACCATTTTGGCGCCGTTGCGGGCGATGCCTTCGTTTTCGTACTTGCGCCCGACCATGAAGCCGGTGATGTTTTGCAGAAAAACCAAAGGGATTTTGCGTTGGCAGCACAGCTCAATAAAGTGTGCGCCTTTGAGTGCGGACTCACTGAACAAAATGCCGTTGTTGGCGATGATGCCCACGGCCATTCCCTCAATATGCGCAAAACCGCACACCAGGGTCGCGCCAAAACGCGGCTTGAATTCGTGGAACGCACTTCCATCCACCACGCGGGCGATGATTTCTCGCACATCAAAAGGCTTGCGGGTATCGGTTGGAATCACGCCATACAAGTCTTGGGCGGGGAACAGGGGCGGCATTGGCGCCTGGTCAGTGACAACGGCTTTGTGGTGGTTCAAATGGGCGACCGCCTCGCGCGCCAAAGCCAAGGCATGCAGGTCGTTGTGCGCAAGGTGGTCGGCCACGCCAGACAAGCGCGTGTGCACATCGCCGCCGCCTAAGTCTTCGGCGCTGACCACTTCACCGGTGGCTGCTTTGACCAAGGGCGGGCCACCCAAAAAGATCGTGCCTTGGTTTTTGACAATGATGGTCTCATCGCTCATCGCGGGTACGTAAGCGCCACCGGCCGTGCAGGAGCCCATCACCACCGCGATTTGCGCAATGCCCAGCGCGCTCATATTGGCTTGGTTAAAGAAGATACGGCCAAAGTGATCACGGTCGGGGAACACCTCGTCTTGGTTGGGCAGGTTGGCGCCACCGGAGTCCACCAAGTAAATGCAAGGAAGGCGGTTTTGTTGCGCGACTTCTTGGGCGCGCAAATGTTTTTTAACCGTCATGGGGTAATACGTTCCGCCTTTGACGGTGGCGTCATTGCACACCACCATGCAGTCCACGCCGCTGACCCGCCCAATGCCAGCTATCAAACCGGCGCTTGGCGCATCGTTGTTGTACAAGCCTAAAGCTGCCAAGGGAGCGAGTTCTAAAAAAGGTGTTCCCGGATCGAGCAGCAGCTGCACCCGCTCGCGCGGCAGCAGTTTTCCACGCGCTGTGTGTTTGGCCCGGGCTGCTTCGCCGCCGCCCAAGGCCACCTGCGCCGTATGGCGATTCAAATCATCCACCAAGACCTGCATGGCGGCGGCATTGGCTTGAAACTCTGCGGATCGGGCGTTGAGCTGGGTTGTTAAAAGTGGCATGGAAAGACCTTAAACGTTGAAACACAAGGGTAGAGTCTTATGCGGCTTAGCCTGTGCCACAATGGTTGCAAATACTGCCAAATAGATAGCAAAATTTTAGGACCGTATGCTGCTTGCTTCTCACCCCCCTAGTTTGGTCAAGGCACAGACACCTGTGGCTTTTGTGAATGCCATTTTGGTGGCCTACCAGTACCGCGGTATAGACCCTTCCAGTCTGCTTGAAAAGTCACAAATCGAGCCGAACTTATTGAATCAATCCAACGCACGGATTACTGCCATGCAAATGGAGGCCGTGTCGGGCCTGGCCATGCGCGAACTCGATGACGAGGCTTTGGGTTGGTTTAACCGCCGCTTGCCTTGGGGCAGTTATGGCATGCTGGTTCGGGCTTCGCTTTCTGCGCCGACTCTGGGTGTGGCCATGCAACGCTGGTGCCGACACCATGGATTACTCACGGACAGCATCGCCATCACCTTGACGCAAAGCGATGGCTTGGCATGTTTGCAAATTGAAGAACGTAGCGATCTGGGTTCTCTGCGCGAGTTTTGCCTAGTGTCCGTGTTGCGCAACGCCTTGGGTGTGGCCTGTTGGTTGTCGGATTCGCGGATTTCTTTGCGTACAACGCGCTTGCGTTTTGCAGCGCCTGCACACCATACGAGTTACGCGGTGTTGTTTGAAGGGGAAACCGTGTTTGACGCAGAAACAAATAGTGTGCAGTTTGATGCCCGCTATTTGGATTTGCCGATACGCCGTGATGAAGCGGCCTTGCAAACCATGCTGCAACGTGCTTTGCTTTTGACCGTACGGCCTTACCGACGGGATCGCTTATTGGTCGAGAAAGTCAAGCATGCGCTGGCCCACCATCCCGAGCACAGCCGCAACGCAGACGACTTGGCCACGCACCTCCACCTCTCTGCGCGAACCCTGCATCGCCAGTTGAAAGAAGAGGGCGCGTCATTGCAGCAACTCAAAGATGCGGTGCGACGCGATGTGGCGGTCGCGCAGCTGCAACGCAGCAAGCGCCCAATCAAACAAATCGCAGCACTGGCGGGGTTCCACAACGAGAAAAGCTTTAGCCGTGCGTTCAAAACCTGGACGGGGCAAACGCCCGATGCCTTTCGTTCCCGGGACAGCGCGGCTCAGTGATTTTTGCGCGCAGCGCTCTCTGCTTTGTGCTGTTCTAAAGTGACCATGGGCGCCTGGTCCTTTTTCCAGGCGGCAAAACCGCCGTCGATGTGGGCCACGTTGGTCATTCCCATGTCCTGCAAAGTTTTGGTGGCCAAGGCACTGCGCCACCCTGCGCCGCAAAACAGAATGAACTCCTTGCTTTCATCGGCAAAGACTGCTTTGAAATACGGCGAGGCCGGATCGACCCAAAACTCGAGCATGCCGCGGGGAGCCAGCAATGCGCCTGGCAGCGTTCCCTCGCGCTCAAGCTCGCGCGGGTCTCGGATGTCTACGATTTGAACCGTGGGGTCGCCTAAGCGGGAGCGTACTTCGCCCACGCTGTAGGTAGTGACCTGGGCCATCGCTTCGTCAACGAGGGCTTGAAACCCTTTGGTGATCGGCATAGAAGTTCTCCGGTGCGGTTGATTTATAAGGCGCGTTGAATGATGATTTTCTGCACGTCGCTGGTGCCTTCGTAAATTTGGCAAACCCGCACATCGCGGTAAATACGCTCGACAGGAAAGTCGCTGACATAGCCGTAGCCTCCTAGGGTTTGGATGGCAACCGTGCAAATTTTTTCTGCCACTTCACTGGCAAACAGCTTGGCCATTGCCGCTTCTTTCAGGCAGGGGCGCTCTGCATCGCGCAAGGCGGCGGCGTGCCAAATCAGCTGGCGGGCGGCTTCGAGTTGGGTTGCGCATTCGGCCAAACGAAAGCCAACGGCTTGGTGGTTGAAGATGGCTGTGCCAAAACTTTCGCGTTGTTTGGCGTAAGTAACGGCCACGTCGAGTGCGCTGCGCGCCATGCCGATGCTTTGGGCGGCAATGCCAATGCGCCCACCCTCAAGACCGCCTAATGCAATTTTGTAGCCTTCGCCTTCTGCGCCTATCAAGTTCTCGGCGGGGATGCGGCAGTTGTCGAAATGGATTTGCGCGGTGTCGCTCGAGTGTTGGCCGAGTTTGTCTTCGATGCGGTCGACCACATACCCAGGGGTGTGGGTGGGCACGATGAAAGCCCCCATGCCTTTTTTGCCCGCACCTTTGTCCGTGACGGCTATGACGATGGCGACATCGCCGTTTTTACCGCTGGTGATGAATTGCTTGACACCGTTGATGACATAGCTGTCACCTTCTTTGACCGCGGTGGTGCGCAAGGCGGACGCATCGGACCCGACATGCGGTTCGGTCAGGCAAAATGCACCCAGGAGTTCACCTTGTGCCAATGGCGTGAGCCACTGTTTCTTTTGTTGGGCATTGCCGTAGCGCAGCAAGATGGCGTTGACGGGGCAATTGGTCACGCTGATGGCGGTGCTGGTGCCGCCATCCCCCGCTGCAATTTCTTCCAAGACCACCGCCAAACTCAGGTAATCCAAGTCGGCACCACCCCATTCTTCAGGCACACAAATGCCATAGGCACCCAGCTGGGCCAAGCCGCGGTGGGCCTCTTTGGGGAAGTGGTGCTGTTTGTCCCATTGCGCCGCATGGGGCCACAGTTGTTCTTGCGAGAATGCGCGAACCGCGTCGCGGATCATTTCTTGGTCGGCGTTGAGTAACATCGCCGGGGCCTAGAGCAC
>CANJNX010000143.1 GCA_947475495.1 Comamonadaceae bacterium
CAGTGTGGCGGCTTCGGCGTTTGACGCTGCCCACCACCACCCTGACGCTGCCGCCCGCAAAGAGCACCAGGCGTTTTATGAATTCATGGTGCCCTTGGTCAAAGGCTTTAGCACGGAGATGAGTTTGGAGGTCACATCGATGGCTGTTCAAGTGCACGGCGGCATGGGTTTTATCGAAGAAACCGGCGTGGCCCAGTACTACCGCGACGCGAAGATTTTGACCATTTACGAAGGTACCACCGCCATTCAAGCCAATGACTTGGTCGGGCGTAAAACGTCGCGGGATGGCGGGCAAACCGCCAAAGCGATTGCCGCCCAAGTGGCCACTACCGTCGCCGACTTGCGCCTCAGTGGAAGTGCAGACGCCTTGGCCATGGCCAAACGTTTGGACGCTGCGCGGGCAGCGTTGGTGGAGGTGATTGAATTTGTAGCGGGCCATACCAAAGCCAGTCCCAACGCGGTTTTTTCAGGCAGTGTTCCGTACCTGATGCTTACTGGCAATGTGATGGCCGGTTGGCAAATGGCGCGCTCGCTGTTGGTAGCAGAGCAGTTGCTTGCCAAAGGGCAGGATGCGCAATTTATGCAAGCAAAAATCACCACTGCGCGTTTTTACGCAGACCACATCTTGACCAAAGCCCCGGGCCTGCGCGACAGCATTGTGGAAGGCGCTGACAGCGTGACGGCCATGGCACTCGACGCTTTTTAATTCATACAACAACGAGGATTCAATATGTCAAAACTTCCAGCGGCCTTGGCCCACCTGCCTTTCCCAGTCATTGCTTCACCCTTGTTCATCATCAGCAACCCCAAGTTGGTGATCGCCCAGTGCATCGCAGGTGTCGTGGGTTCGATGCCCGCGCTCAACGCCCGTCCAGCAGAACAGCTTGAAGAATGGCTGATCGAAATCACCGAAGCGTTAGATGCCCACAACAAAGCCCATCCTGATCGGCCTGCTGCGCCTTATGCGATCAACCAAATCGTTCATAAGAGCAACGACCGCTTGGAGCATGACATGGCCATGTGTGTCAAATACAAAGTCCCCATCATCATCACCAGCCTGGGTGCGCGTGAAGACATCAATGCGGCGGCCCACTCTTATGGCGGCGTCGTCTTGCATGACATCATCAATAACAAACACGCCCACAAAGCCATTGAAAAAGGCGCAGATGGCTTGATCGCCGTGGCCGCGGGTGCCGGCGGACATGCTGGCGTCAAGAGCCCCTTTGCCTTAATTCAAGAAATTCGCCAGTGGTTTGATGGCCCAGTTGCTTTGAGCGGCGCGATCTCCACCGGTGACGCTGTCTTGGCCGCGCAAGCCATGGGCGCTGACTTTGCCTATATTGGTTCTGCTTTTATCGCGACCGAGGAAGCCCGCGCGGTAGACGCCTACAAACAAAGCATTGTCGACAGCAACTCTGACGACATCGTCTTAAGCAATTTGTTTACCGGCGTGCACGGCAACTACCTCGCCCCCAGCATTCGCAACGCGGGCATGGACCCCGACAATTTGCCAGAGAGCGATCCCAGCAAAATGAATTTTTCAGGCGACAAGACCAAAGCGTGGAAAGACATTTGGGGCTGTGGCCAAGGCATTGGCGCCATCGATAAAGTGCAGTCCACTGCTGACTACGTGGCCCAACTCAAACGCCAATACGCTGCCGCTAAAGCCCGCGTACTGGCTTAGGAGCCCCCATGAAGCAGCCTGTGAGTCTCGGCCCCAACGACCCTGCAATTGATCCCGCTATTTATGCTTTGTACGACGAGTATTGCCATAGCGCCATGGACAGGCGGGAGTTTTTGGCCAAGGCCAGCGCGCTGACCGTCGGTGGCTTGGCCATGGCCCAAGCCTTGTTGCCGCGCTATGCCCAAGCGCAAACGATTTCCTTTACCGACGAGCGCATCAAGCCCCAGTATGTGCAATACCCATCACCCGGTGGAAGCTCGGGGCAGATGCGGGGCTATTTGGTGCAACCCAGCCAAGCCGGGCCGCACCCTGCGGTCTTGGTGGTTCATGAAAACCGCGGACTCAACCCCTATATTGAAGACGTGGCGCGCCGCTTAGGCGCTGCCGGATTTTTAGCGCTCGCGCCCGACGGCTTGTCGCCCGTAGGCGGCTACCCCGGCAATGACGAAGAGGGAACCAAACTTCAAGCCAGCTTAGACCCGCAAAAACTCTTGCGCGATATGTTTAATAGCGCCGTATTTTTGAAAAACCACGCCCGCTCCAACGGCCGTTTGGGCGCGGTGGGATTTTGCTGGGGTGGCGGGGTGGTGAACTATTTGGCCGCTGAGATGGGCGCCGACTTGCGTGCCGGGGCTCCGTATTACGGCGCTGGGGTAGACGCTGCCAAGGTGCCACAGATCAAGGCCGAGCTCGTGCTCCACTTTGCCGCGAATGACCCCCGCATCAACACGATGTGGCCAGCGTATGAAACGGCGCTGAAAACCCAAGGCATACGCCATACGGCTTACCAGTACGCAGCAACCCAACACGGTTTTCATAACAACTCCACCCCCCGCTACAACGCAGAAGCGGCGGAGTTGTCGTGGACGCGCACTTTGGAATTGTTTAAGCGCACGTTGTCAATGTGATCACAAGGTGTGATTCCTTGACCTAGGTCATCATGAAGTACGGGGTAATGGCTAGACTTTGTAGCGTCTACGACCCTCCTATCGATTTTTGGAGAATGTGATGAACATGACGCACTACATGGAATTGCTGGCCGTAAACCAGCCCTGGAACCTTTTGATCTTTATGGCGATACCCATCGTCTTGGCGGAGACCTTGGCCATTTCCG
The DNA here is from genome assembly GCA_947475495.1 of Comamonadaceae bacterium. Classification (GTDB taxonomy): domain Bacteria; phylum Pseudomonadota; class Gammaproteobacteria; order Burkholderiales; family Burkholderiaceae_C; genus Allorhodoferax. Next base: position 2,799 of record CANJNX010000143.1, read on the forward strand.
AGCTTTACTTGCTTTTCACGCGCAACTATGCCGGCTGGGTGCACCAACTCAATCGCGCTTGTGGGATTGCCGTGGGCCTGTATTTTGTGGGCGTGATTGCTTACCTGCTGGTCACAGCAGTGGTGCCTATTACCCAAGCAGGAGAGTGGCGCACTGCGATCGATGTGATTGCGGTAGGCTCTTACCTGATCGGTGGATTGCCACTGGTGTACATCGCGCTGCAAGAGCTGGGATGGGTCAACGCCCACGCCAGCGCCGAGCACCAACGCAAAGTGCATGCAATTTGCGTTGCTCTGTTCTTGGTTTTTGGCCATATCGCAATGATCACCGGCATGTTGGATCCCACACTGTTTGGCAGTGCGGAGGCCATGGGCCACGGCGCAATGCCTGGGATGACGCATACGCCTTAAGCCGCGCAGTGCGCTTGCCACACGGGGTGTTTTTGCATCACCGCATCAAAAGCGCTGGAAGCCTCAAAGTTGGAAAGCCATTGGCGCAGGCTTTTCCAATGTTGGTTCTCAAACCATAGGGTATCTGTATGCGCAAATTGACGAACAAAGGGCGCAATAGCGGCGTCTAAATAGCCCCAGTGGGAGCCTGCGAGAAAAGCTTGCGCATTCAACTGTTGGTTGAGCTGCTCCATAAAGTGAGCGCCTTCTCCTCTGGCAGGTAAACCACTTTCTAAGCCAAACCGGTGCGGGTATTTGTAGCGGTCGAGCTGGCTTTTAAAGTCACCGTCGTTGTGTGCAATCAGCGCCTGTGCCGCTTGCAAGGTGGCTGCATCTTGGGGCCACCAAGCCAGCGGGTCATTTTTCTGCAAAGCCCATTGCATGATCTCTAGGCTCTGCTCCAACACGACTCCATTGGGTAAAACCAATACCGGTACCGTCCCTTTGGGCGATGCATGGAGCATCGCTGCCGGTTTGTTTTTCAAAACAATTTCACGGTGCACAACGGCCTGATGGCTGGCCCACAAAGCCAAGCGCGCGCGCATGGCGTAGGGACAGCGGCGAAAAGAATACAGGACAGGCAAATCCTGCGGCGCATGAAGCGTCGGATCAAAGGTCAACACGATGGGACAGATTGGGCTGGGATTTGCTTGGGATGGTTGCGCCAATGTGCGTTTGTGCGCGTTGCTTGGCCAGCGTCCATTGGCGTTGGCGCTCGCGTGCGCTGTCTTTTTGTGCTGCGCTGCTCGTTGCGAAACAACGCGGGCAGCTCACGCCCAATTCAAATTCAGGAGACTCCAGCGCACCTGGGGGAAGCGGTTGGCGGCAGCAGCGGCACAGCTGTTGGGTCCCGACAGACAGGCCGTGCCCCACTGAGA
>CANJNX010000144.1 GCA_947475495.1 Comamonadaceae bacterium
CTCGCGGGCGACAAGACCAAAGCCGCTGAACTGTTTGGAAAAATGCAAGCCGTGGTGGACACCATTGCGGACAAAGGCATTTTCCACAAAAACAAAGCAGCACGCGATAAGAGCCGTTTGGCCACCAAGGTGAAAACCTTGGCACTCGCAGCCTAAGTAGTTAGGCAACTCGCACGAATCCTGTTTCAGGATTTGCCGTTTGAAACGGGTGCGCTACCAGCAAAGTTAAAAAGCCGTCGCAAGACGGCTTTTTTTATGCCGGCGGGCCTTCGCTGGTTTGTAAGCCGTTATCGCGCGCAAAGTTCATACAAAAGTCCCACGCCATCACATCGCTGTCACGCAAATCGGGGTGGATGATCACGCATTTGGTCTCTCCCACCGAACTGGGCACACACCACGGGGAATAGCCCAAGTGGCTTCCGGGCTGGGGGCCACCCGGTCGAAACTGGCTCATCACTCCGGCCAAACGCTCCGCCCAATCGCTGGGGCGAAATGCACGTCCTGCAAGCGTGAGCCCCAGGATGTAAATTTCTTTGGAAGGTGGTGTTGGCATGAAGAAAAGAGGTGGCGCTGAAAACCCGAAGAGAACTCTATTTATTTGCTGCAGCGCACCACGATTTTACTCGCTCAGTGGTCAGCGCCGTGACAGTCACCCTTGAAGCACCCACTGGCCCTAAAATCACCGATTTCCGCGGTTCGGCCTGTGCTGGATTGCTTACCCCCACGGAGATCTTGCCCATGAACGCCCCCGCCGCTGCATCACCCCATGTGATGAACACCTATGCGCGCCTACCCATCGCGATGTCGCATGGCCAGGGTTGCCGCGTGTGGGACGTCAACGGAAAACCCTACCTCGACGCTTTAGGCGGTATTGCAGTCAACACCTTGGGCCACAACCACGCCGACCTGGTTGCAGCTTTGCAAGAGCAGCTCACCAAGCTCATTCACACCTCGAACTATTACCACGTCACCCTGCAAGAAACGCTGGCAGCCAAGCTGGTGGAGCTTTCGGGGCTCACGAATGTATTTTTCTGCTCTACCGGCCTGGAAGCCAATGAAGCGGCGCTCAAACTGGCGCGAAAATTTGGACACGACAAAGGCATTGAGCGTCCCGAAGTGGTGGTGTACGAGAAAGCCTTTCATGGCCGCAGCATCGCCACCCTTAGCGCCACCGGCAACCCAAAGGTTCAAGCGGGATTTGGTCCTTTGGTCGAAGGTTTTGTGCGGGTTCCTGCCAACAATATCGAGGCACTGAAAAAAGCCACGCAAGGCAACCCCAATGTGGTCGCTGTATTTTTTGAAGCCATCCAAGGCGAAGGCGGCGTCAACCCCATGCACCTGGACTACCTGCGCGATGTACGGGCCCTGTGCGATGAGCGGGACTGGCTCTTGATGATTGACGAGGTGCAGTGCGGCATGGGGCGTACCGGCAAATGGTTTGCCCACCAATGGGCAGGTATCTTGCCAGACGTCATGCCGCTTGCCAAAGGCCTGGGCTCGGGCGTCCCGATAGGCGCGGTGGTCGCTGGCCCTAAAGCGGCCCATATTTTTGCACCCGGCAACCATGGAACTACTTTTGGAGGGAACCCGCTGGCCATGCGCGCAGGCGTGGAGACCATTCGCATCATGGAGCGTGACGGTCTTTTAGCGAACGCTGAGAAAGTCGGCGCACACCTCAAAGCCGGTTTAGAAGCCGCGCTGAAATCTGAAGTGGCCAACGGCGGTGTGAAAGAAATTCGCGGCCAAGGCTTGATGTTGGGTATTGAGTTATCCAAGCCTTGCAGCGCATTGACACAGCAGTGTGCCGACCACGGCTTGCTCATTAGCGTGACGGCCGACAACGTGGTTCGCCTTGTGCCTTCGCTGATTTTGACAACGGCTGAGGCCGATGAAATCATCGCGATTTTGTGCCCCTTGATTCAAAAATTTCTTGCTCCATGAAACACTATTTGCAATTCAAAGACCTGAGCGCAGACGAGTACGCCTATGTATTCGCGCGGGCGGCGCTGATCAAGAAAAAATTCAAGGCGTATGAGAAGCACCACACCTTAAGTGACCGCACCTTGGCCATGATTTTTGAGAAGGCCTCCACCCGCACCCGAGTGAGTTTTGAAGCAGGTATGTACCAACTCGGCGGCAGCGTAGTGCACCTCACGACAGGAGACAGCCAGTTGGGTCGGGCAGAGCCCATTGAAGACAGCGCCAAAGTCATCAGCCGCATGACCGACATCGTGATGATTCGCACCTTTGAGCAAACCAAAATCGAACGTTTTGCGGCGGTCTCCCGAGTCCCGGTGATCAATGGGCTGACCAACGAATTTCATCCCTGCCAAATTCTGGCTGACATCTTTACCTTTATTGAGCACCGCGGTTCGATCCAAGGAAAAACCGTCGCGTGGGTGGGAGACGGCAACAACATGGCCAACACCTGGCTGCAAGCCGCTGCTTTGCTGGGGTTTCATTTGCATGTCAGCACGCCCAGCGGCTACGAGGTCAATGAAGTCACGGCCGCAGCCGCGCCGTCCAACGCCAGCGGCAGCTACAAAACGTTCAGCGACCCCATGAAAGCCTGCGCAGGCGCGGATTTGGTCACCACCGATGTGTGGACCAGCATGGGTTTTGAAGCAGAAAACGAAGCCCGCCGTGCCGCGTTTGCGTCATGGTGTGTTGACCGTACCATGATGGCGGCGGCGGTACCGGACGCGCTATTTATGCACTGCCTTCCTGCGCATCGCGGGGAAGAAGTAGAGGCTGAAGTGATCGATGGCCCGCAAAGTGTGGTCTGGGACGAAGCCGAAAACCGCATGCATGTCCAAAAAGCACTGATGGAGTATTTGCTGCTGGGTCGGCAAAACTAAGCTGCACACCAACCTTCTTCCATGATCACTTTCCAAGACTGCCAGCAGCGTGACGCGGCTGACCCACTGCGTTCGCTCAAATCGCTGTTCTCCATTCCTGAAGGCGTGATCTACCTTGACGGGAACTCGCTGGGGGTGATGCCAAAAACTGCAGCTGCGCGTGCCGCCCAGGTGGTGACCCAAGAATGGGGGCAAGGGCTGATTCGCTCTTGGAACAACGCCGGATGGTTTGACCTGCCCCAGCGCTTGGGCAACCGCATCGCCTCGCTCATTGGCGCCCAAGACCACCAGGTAGTCGCTACCGACAGTACCTCGATTAACCTCTTCAAAGTGCTGTCGGCTGCGCTCTCCATTGCAGCCACTGACAGCCCCAAGCGGCGCACGGTAGTGAGCGAGCGCAGCAACTTTCCGACCGATCTTTATATTGCAGAAGGCCTGTGCCAAGCGCGGGGCTTTCAACTTCAATTGCTGGAGCCCGAGGAGATCGCCAGCGCACTCAATAAAGAAGTTGCAGTGCTGATGCTGACCCATGTGAACTACCGCACGGGTGCAATGCACGACATGGCCGCGCTGACGGCGGCCGCCCATGAAGCTGGGGCCTTGGTCGTTTGGGATCTGGCCCACAGCGCAGGCGCAGTGCCCGTAGATCTCTTGGGTGCGAACGCTGACTTTGCGGTCGGCTGCGGCTACAAATACCTCAACGGTGGCCCCGGTGCACCGGCCTTTTTGTGGGCCAACCCCCGCCACACCGCACGCACCGACCTGCCCTTTATGCAGCCACTCGCGGGCTGGTGGGGACATGCTGCGCCCTTTGCTTTTACAGCCGACTACCAAGCCGCGCCTGGCATTGACCGTTTTTTGTGTGGCACCCAACCTATCGTCAGCCTCTCGTTGTTGGAGTGCGGCCTCGATGCATTTGCCCACGCGGAGCCCTTGGGGGGTATGGCTGCGTTGCGCGCAAAGTCATTGGCCTTAACGGACCTGTTGATTACCTTGGTTGAACAACGCTGCGCGGGGTTTGGTTTGGGCTTGGCCACACCGCGTGAACACGCACAGCGCGGATCGCAAGTGTGTTTAACCCGTGAGCGTGACGCCAAAGACGGTGGTATGTCCAGCGCATTTGCCATCGTCCAAGCCCTGATTGCACGCGGCGTGATTGGCGACTACCGCGCAGGCGACGGTGGTTTGCACAAAGACATTTTGCGTTTCGGCCTGACCCCGCTTTACATTGGCTTTGAAGATGTTTGGAACGCCGTTGAAC
>CANJNX010000145.1 GCA_947475495.1 Comamonadaceae bacterium
GCGGAACTGTCGCAGCGTAGGTTTTAGCCCAATAGCCGGGCCAGCGACAGTAAAGCTAAAAAAATCATCCACATCACCACCGTGCGCCAAACCAAACCGACCACTGCACGCAAATGGGCAATCTGCGGTGTTTGGGCATTAGATGACTGGGTTGCAAATCCCAATTGGACATTCACCGCACCGGCAGTGGCAGCCAAGACAATTCCATCGTTATCGCGAGGTGTAGATTCCTCGAACTGTCGCCATCGGGCAATCGCTTCCTCAAAACTACCGACAAAAGCGAATCCTAGTGCGGTTATTCGGGCTGGCAACCAATCAATCGACCACCACGCCTGTTCAGCGCACTGCTTCACCGATGGGCTCAAAATTAAGTTTGCAGAACTAGCTGAACGCTTGGCTAGTACCCCAAAATATTCAGCCATCCTATAAAAAACTGCGCCAGCAGGGCCTAATCCCAAAGCAGAAAGCAAGGTATACCAGGCGAAAACACCAAAAACATAGCGGTGTGCACTAAGAACCGAATGCTCGATCACATGGCGAATCATTTCGTTGCGTGGAAGTTCACTGGCGTCTATGTGCATCCATTTGGCAAGTCGTTTCCGAGCCAACGCCTCATCGCCTGCGTCCAAGGCATCGCGAATTTCTGTGAAATGGTGGCTGAATTGTCTAAACCCGAGGGTGCTGTACAAAATTGCAATGTTGAAAATGACGGCGGCAAGCCATCCCAAATTTAATAACAAAACCCAATGCACTGCTGCGGCTAAAACGGTGGGCAACAGAACAGCCACTCCCCATGTCAACCAGCCGTGCTGTGGCTTTCCTGCATCAAAATTACGGAGTGTCCAACTAACCCAATTGCGAACACTTCCATGGACAGGGTTAAGAGGCTGAAGTGGCCTCGCTTGCTCCAGCATAAGGGCGAAAAGAAGTGACAAAAAGCTCATGGGAAAGATCATAACGACCCTAGGATCTTTAAGCGACCAAAAACCGGTATAAATTTCGCAACATACCTGCAGTCGCACCCCAAATAAACCGTTCTTGCCCCCCATCGTCATAGGGCATTGAAAGCCACTCCCTTTGGACTCCGTTGCGCTCATAGGCATGGCGCCTGTGATTGGCTGGGTTCATTAAAAATGCCAATGGAACCTCAAAAATACTAGCCACCTCATTGGCATTGGCCCGCAATGGCAAATCAGGATGGAGCAAAGCAACCACCGGAGAAATGATGAAAGCACTGCCAGTCGTATAAATGGGTAACACCCCCAATACATCAACGCCCTCGGGCTCCAAACCCACTTCTTCATAGGCCTCACGCAATGCTGTAGCTGCCACATCCCGATCTCCAGGGTCCATTTTTCCACCAGGAAAAGCCACTTGTCCCGAGTGGTTTGAAAGATGGTCAGTGCGTTGTGTCAGTAAGACCGTTAATTCATCGCGCATCACCAAACCGATTAAAACCGAGGCAGCCACCGGAGAACGATCTGAAAATGATAACTCCGCGTGGATTTCTGGTGTCCAGTTGGGGGCTGAAACAAAACGTTGGCGCAAAGCATCGGGAGTCATGGACTCAGTGGGCACTTTCTGTAAATGCCGATCGACACCAATCACGGGGATTAATCTGGGATCTGAAATTGAAATGCCACTCATTAAGCGTCTTCCAAAAAAGAAAACCGCCTCAGGAGAACCTGGGCGGTTTGTTTCAAACAGTGATCGATTAAACCGCTGTCTTCTTAGCTGGCAACTTTTCTTTGATACGCGCAGATTTACCGCTGCGATCACGCAAGTAGTACAACTTAGCGCGGCGAACATCGCCACGGCGTTTGACTTCAATACCAGCAATCAAGGGGCTGTAGGTTTGGAAAGTACGCTCAACGCCCTCGCCGCTCGAAATTTTACGAACGATAAAACCGCTATTGAGGCCGCGATTGCGTTTAGCAATCACAACACCTTCATACGCCTGAACCCGTTTGCGAGTTCCCTCAACCACGTTCACGCTGACGATCACGGTGTCGCCTGGGGCGAATTCAGGAATGACTTTTCCTAAACGAGCAATTTCTTCTTGCTCTAAGATTTGAATGAGATTCATAGCTTCTTTCAAGATCATGCCAGCGCCAGTACCAAAAAGGGTACAACTCAAATACAGCACCATTGCTGTTTCAATTTGACCGAGCAGAGGATCAGTTAGCCTTCGATTATAACCTTGCAACTGCCGATTGACGCAAAAACTGTTCGTCTTGGAGGCTCAGCTTGCCCGATTGGCGTGCAATTTCGATTAAATCAGGCCGATGCGCCGCAGTTAAGGCCAAGCGCTGCTCTCGGCGCCAACGTTCAATCTGTTCGTGGTGGCCTGACATCAGGACCGCAGGCACGGGTTGCTCCGACCAAACTTCGGGACGCGTGTAATGTGGGCAGTCCAACAAGCCATCGAGCTCCGGGTTAAAACTGTCAAGCTGGTGGCTTTCTTGGTCAGACAAGACGCCGGCTTGAAGTCTTGCCACGGCGTCAAGCAGCACCATCGCAGGCAACTCACCACCTGACAGCACAAAATCCCCCACGCTGATTTGACTATCCACATGACTATCGATAAAACGCTGGTCAACGCCCTCATAGCGACCACACACCAAAATAGCGCCTTGGCTGTGCGCCCATGTTTCGATATCGGCATGGTCTAGACGTTTGCCAATGGGTGAGAACAAAACGACAGGCGCTTGGTCTTGCCTTTGCGATTGAATTTCGACGAGGGTTTTTTCCAAAGGCTCCGCCATCATGACCATGCCCGGGCCGCCGCCAAAAGGTCGGTCATCGATGCGGCGGTAATTACCCAAAGCGACATCACGTGGATTGGAAAGGTGCACATCCACCTGCCCAGACTCAAAGGCCCGCCGTGTAATGCCCGTCGTTAAAAACGGACCGAATAATTCTGGAAAAAGGGTAATAACGTCAAAACGCATCTTTTGAGCGCTTTAATAATCTGCTTGCCAGTCCACCACAATCCTGCGGGCCTGTAAGTCTACAGAATCGACGTAAACCGAGACAAATGGAATCATTCGCTCCAGTGGTTTTCCATCTTCCAAGTAATCCAGCACCAAAACCGTTTGCGGCCCAGTTGACATCAGTTCGCGAACGACGCCCATGGGCTCGCTTTCACGGTTAAAGACCGCCAGGCCAATCAAGTCAACCCAGTAAAACTCATCGGTGGCAGAAGCAGGGAAATGGGAACGAGAAATAAAAATTCGAGCGCCACGCAGCGCTTCTGCAGCCGTTCGATCAACCACGTCAGTGGCGCAGGCGACCAAGGAACCCGAATGCGATTTAATTTCTTTGACGCTGAGTTGCGCCACGCCATCAAAGGTTTTTACACCTTTTTCGGTGGGCAACATAAACCACAATTTGGAGGTGAATAAGGCCTCAGGATCACCGCTGTAGGGCAAGACCTTAAACCATCCTTTGATACCCCATGCCTCTGCGACCCTCCCCACCTCAATCGCATCCTTAGGGAGCTCGGCAGGTTCAAGGCCAGCAATCATGCTAATCAATGGGTCAAAAGGGTGTGGCGGCTTGGCCCATCAGCGCGAAGGGCCAGCCTGCACACGAAATTAAGCTGCTTTTTTGGCAGCTTGATTAACCAAACGTTCAACCGTAGGAGACGCTTGCGCACCAACGCTTCTCCAGTAAGTCAAGCGGTCCTGGGCAATACGAATGCTTTCTTCATTGGCAGTTGCAATGGGGTTATAAAAACCAATGCGTTCAATGAAGCGGCCATCGCGACGCGTGCGCTTGTCCGTAACCACAATATTAAAAAACGGGCGGGCTTTAGCACCACCACGAGCGAGTCGAATGACGACCATGATTGTTCCTTTGGGTGATTGAAATAAATTTCAACCATAGAATTCAGAGTTGAGACACGCAACTGACCACCCGGCCAGTGACACTCAGAATAGCCCACTATTATATCTTTTCCAAAGCCATGCCAACCATCCGACCTTGTACAGACGCAGATATACCTGCCGTCACCGCCATTTACCAACACCACGTACTCCACGGAACAGGCACATTTGAAATCGATCCGCCCACTGAAACCGACATGCAAAGCCGCAGA
>CANJNX010000146.1 GCA_947475495.1 Comamonadaceae bacterium
GACCAATGCCTTCATCAACACGGGTGACGGCTTGGGCATGGCAGCTCGCGCTGGTATTCCTTTGGAAGACATGGAGTTTTGGCAATTCCACCCCACAGGCGTTGCTGGCGCGGGAGTCCTTTTGACTGAAGGCTGCCGTGGCGAAGGCGCAATTTTGCGCAATTCCAACGGCGAGCGTTTCATGGAGCGCTACGCTCCTGCTTACAAAGACCTGGCGCCGCGCGATTACGTCTCACGCTGCATGGACCAAGAGATCAAAGAAGGCCGAGGCTGTGGCCCGAACAAGGACTACATCAACCTGGACATGACCCACCTCGGAGCCGAGACCATCATGAAACGGCTGCCTTCGGTGCTGGAGATTGGCCATAACTTTGCCAATGTGGATATCACCAAAGAGCCTATTCCTGTGGTTCCAACCATCCACTACCAAATGGGCGGTATCCCCACCAACATCCATGGCCAAGTGGTGATCCAAGATGCCCAGAACAAGAGCCAGGTCGTCAACGGTTTGTACGCTGTGGGCGAATGCTCGTGTGTCAGCGTTCATGGCGCCAACCGACTCGGGACCAACTCCTTATTGGATTTGCTGGTTTTTGGCCGCGCTGCGGGCAACCATATTGTTGAATTCAACAAAACCAGTAAAGAACATAAAGCCTTGCCAGCGAATGCCGCAGACGCGACCTTGGCCCGCTTGGCGCGACTTGACAACAGCACCGAGGGTGAATACGCCCAAGACGTTGCCAATGACATCCGGGCCGCAATGCAGCAATACGCTGGTGTGTTCCGAACCCAAGCGTCGATGGACGAAGGCGTTGAAAAGATTGCCCAGTTGCGCGAACGCGTCAAAAAAATTGGTCTCAAAGACAAATCCAAAGTCTTCAATACTGCGCGTATTGAAGCCTTGGAAGTTGAAAACTTGATTGAAGCAGCCCAGGCCACCATCGTTTCTGCAGCAGCACGCCGTGAAAGCCGAGGCGCTCATACCGTCGACGACTATGGCGATACGCCTGCCCATCCCAACGGACGCAACGACACCGATTGGCACAAGCACACCCTGTGGCACAGCGCTAGCAACAGCCTGACTTACAAACCCGTACAAATGAAGCCTTTAACGGTTGAGAGCATCGAGCTCAAAACCCGTACCTTCTAACCAGAATTAAGCGAGAACACACCATGTCCATGCGCACTTTTTCGATCTACCGCTACGATCCTGACAAGGATGCAAAACCCTATATGCAAACCATTGAGGTCGAACTCGATGGAACCGAGCGCATGCTGCTTGATGCGCTCATGAAGCTCAAAGCGGTCGACCCCAGCATCACCTTTCGCCGCTCATGCCGCGAAGGTGTCTGTGGTTCCGACGCGATGAACATCAACGGCAAAAATGGTTTGGCATGTTTGACCAATATGCGCACCCTGCCGGGCACGATTGTTCTCAAGCCCTTGCCCGGCCTGCCCGTGGTACGCGACCTGATTGTCGACATGACGCAGTTCTTCAAACAGTACAACTCCATCAAACCGTATTTGATCAACGACAACGTTCCGCCCGAAAAAGAACGTTTGCAAAGCCCCGAAGAGCGCGAAGAGCTCAATGGCCTGTATGAATGTATTTTGTGCGCAAGCTGCTCCACGAGTTGCCCCAGTTTTTGGTGGAATCCCGATAAGTTTGTGGGGCCGGCTGGCTTGCTGCAAGCCTACCGCTTCATCGCTGACAGCCGCGATGAGGCCACCGCTGAGCGCTTGGACAATTTGGAAGACCCCTACCGCCTGTTCCGATGCCACACCATCATGAACTGTGTTGATGTCTGCCCCAAAGGTCTTAACCCGACCAAGGCCATTGGCAAGATCAAAGAGATGATGGTTTTGCGGGCGGTGTAAGCAGTGAATTCGTCTGACGCTTTAGGTGACGCAAGCATTGATGAGCGCGCCTTAAGCAAGCTGCGCTGGCGCTGCCGGCGCGGACTCCTGGAAAATGATTTATTTATAGAGCGATTTTTTAACCGGTTTAGTACATCCATCACCGTTCGCCAAGCCAATGCCTTGGGCATCTTGATGGACCTCAGTGACAACGACCTGTTGGACCTGCACTTAGCCCGCAAATCGCTCACCCAAGTCGACGCCTTGCTTGACCAAGAAGACGTTCGAGAAGTTTTAAAAATGTTGAGAGAAACCCGCTGAAAGGTAACGAAATGAAATTAGCCGACAACAAAGCCACCCTGTCATTTAGCAATGGCAACGCCCCTATCGAATTACCGGTTTACAGTGGCAACATCGGCCCCGACGTGGTGGACATTCGCAAGCTCTACGCGCAAACCGGCATGTTTACCTATGACCCCGGATTCTTGTCAACGGCTTCTTGCCAATCGGCTATTACCTACATCGACGGCGACAAGGGTGAGTTGCTGTACCGTGGTTACCCGATCGAGCAGCTTGCCACCAACTGCGACTTTTTAGAAACTTGCCATTTGCTGCTTTACGGCAACCTGCCTGACGTTGCCGCCAAAGCCGACTTTACCAAGCGCGTGGCCAACCACACCATGGTGAATGAGCAAATGCAGTTTTTCTTGCGCGGCTTTCGCCGCGATGCGCACCCGATGGCGATCATGACTGGCTTGGTGGGCGCTTTATCGGCCTTCTACCATGACAGCACCGACATCAATAACCCTGAGCACCGCGAAATTTCGGCGATCCGATTGATTGCAAAAATGCCGACCCTGGTGGCCATGGCCTACAAATACAGCATTGGCCAGCCTTTCATGTACCCCAAAAATAATTTGAGCTATTCAGGCAATTTTTTGCACATGATGTTTGCCACGCCCTGTGAAGACTACAAAGTCAATCCCGTTATTGAACGTGCGCTTGATCGTATTTTTGTCTTGCATGCAGACCATGAGCAAAACGCGTCTACCTCCACCGTGCGCTTGTGCGGATCTTCCGGCACCAACCCTTTTGCGGCCATTGCAGCTGGTGTGGCCTGCCTGTGGGGCCCTGCCCATGGCGGCGCCAATGAAGCCTGCTTGAATATGCTGGAAGAAATTCAAGCCTCAGGCGGCATTTCCAAGGTCGGCGAATTCATGGAAAAAGTCAAAGACAAAAACTCTGGCGTCAAATTAATGGGTTTTGGACACCGCGTTTACAAAAACTACGACCCTCGCGCCAAAATGATGCAGGAAACCTGTGACGAAGTTCTAGCTGCCTTGGGCCTTGAAAACGATCCACTTTTCAAGTTGGCAAAAGCCTTGGAAAAAATCGCACTCGAAGACGACTACTTTGTCAGCCGCAAGCTCTACCCCAACGTCGATTTTTATTCCGGCATTGTGCAACGCGCCATTGGCATCCCCGTGAAACTCTTTACCGGCATTTTTGCGTTGGCACGCACCGTGGGTTGGATCGCCCAGCTCAACGAAATGATCAGTGACCCGGAATACAAAATTGGCCGCCCACGCCAATTGTTCACCGGCTCACCTCGACGCGATGTGGTTGCTATCGCTAAACGCTAAATCCATCACTGTGAATGCTGCCCCGCCATGTGTGCACTTGGCGGGGCATTTTTATTCCTACAAGGCATAAAATACTTAGCTGAAGGAAAAAGGAAAAACCATGGGACGCACGCTTTACGACAAGATTTGGGACGAACATGTCGTCCACACCGAAGAAGATGGCACCAGCGTGCTCTATATCGACCGCCATTTGGTACATGAGGTGACCAGCCCCCAAGCGTTTGAGGGCATTCGCCAAGCCGGTCGCAAAATTTGGCGAGTCAGTTCCATCGTGGCCACTGCCGACCACAACACCCCCACTACGGGTTGGGAGTTGGGTTATGACGGTATCACCGACCCCATCAGCAAAGAACAAATCACAACGCTCGATGCCAACATGAAAGAGTTCGGTTCTGCCGCGTTCTTCCCCTTCATGTCCAAGCGCCAAGGCATCGTGCATGTCATCGGCCCTGAAAACGGTGCCACCCTGCCCGGCATGACCGTGGTCTGCGGCGACTCGCACACCTCCACCCACGGCGCTTTTGGTGCACTGGCCCACGGCATCGGCACCTCCGAAGTCGAGCACGTCATGGCCACGC
>CANJNX010000147.1 GCA_947475495.1 Comamonadaceae bacterium
ACCAACGGAATTACTGCCTTGCAGATGGACATCAAAATCCAAGGTATTACCAAAGAAATCATGCAAGTGGCATCTTGCCCAAGCCAAGGAAGCACGCATGCACATTTTGGGCAAGATGCAAGAAGCGATGGCTGAGGCCAAGACCGAAGTATCCACGTTTGCTCCCCGCTTGTTCACCATGAAGATCAACCCCGACAAAATTCGGGACGTGATTGGCAAAGGCGGCTCGGTGATTCGTGCGCTCACCGAAGAAACCGGTACGCAAATCAATATCGATGAAGATGGAACCATCACGATTGCATCGAGCGATCCAGCCAAGGCCGAAGAAGCCAAACGCCGCATCGAGCAAATCACGGCCGAAGTCGAAATCGGCAAGACCTACGAAGGACCAATCACCAAGATTTTGGATTTCGGTGCTTTGGTGAACCTCATGCCTGGCAAAGATGGCCTGCTTCACATCAGCCAAATTGCCCATGAGCGTGTAGAAAAAGTCACTGACTACTTGTCCGAAGGCCAGATCGTTAAGGTCAAGGTCATGGAAACCGATGAAAAAGGCCGGATCAAGTTGTCCATGAAGGCATTGATCGAGCGTCCCGCACACGGCGGTGACCAAGGCTAATCGACAAACATTGGACCGTTTGCTGCGCTGGGAACACAAGGCGTAGCAAACCCCAACGTAGTCTATGAAAGCCGTTGAAATCTCTTCCTTTGGAAGCCCAGACGTTTTACGTTTGGGAGAACGGCCTGCGCCTGTGCCTGGGCCGGGTGAGGTTCTCATTCGTGTCGCTGCCAGTGGCATCAACCGCCCGGATGTATTGCAACGGCTGGGTCATTACCCCGCACCTGTTGGCGTCTCAGATATCCCGGGCTTAGAAGTTGCGGGAGTGATTGAGGCGGGCGATACCCAGGCCATGGCTGCGGCCAAGCTAGCCGTGGGTGACCGTGTGTGTGCATTGGTCGCTGGAGGCGGGTATGCGCAGTGGTGTGTTGCGCCGGTAGCGCAATGTTTGCCAACTCCGCATGGGCTGACTGACGTGCAAGCGGCCAGTTTGCCTGAGACTTTTTTCACCGTATGGAGCAACGTGTTTGACCGCGGTCGTTTGAAGCAGGGCGACACATTGCTGATCCAAGGGGGCAGCAGTGGCATTGGCGTGTCAGCCATCCAAATGGCAAAAGCCTTTGGTGCAACCGTGATCGTTACTGCGGGTAGCGACCAAAAGTGCGCAGATTGTTTGGCTATAGGTGCGGACCATGCCATCAACTACAAGACCCAGGATTTCGAAGCTGAAACTTTGCGTTTGACGCAGGGCAGGGGCGCAGATGTGGTGTTAGACATGGTGGCCGGCCCCTACATTGCCAAAGAGTTGAACTGTTTGGCTGAAGATGGACGCTTGGTGGTGATTGCGGTTCAAGGTGGTGTGCAGGCGGAGATCAACGCTGCTTTGGTCATGCGTAAGCGCTTGACGATCACCGGGTCTACCCTGCGCATTCGGCCCATCGCTTTCAAGGCAGCTATTGCAAACAATTTATTGCAGCATGTTTGGCCTTTGATTGCCTCTGGGCACATTCGGCCTATGGTGCATGCCGTATTTCCAGCCGCTGATGCAGCCAAAGCGCATGCCATGATGGAATCAGGCCAGCATGTTGGAAAAATAGTTTTAAGCTGGGATGCAGTATGAAAAAATTGATCGCTGGCAACTGGAAAATGAATGGCTCTCTGCAGTCCAATACAGCCTTGGTACAGGCCTTGTTGTCCAACGCAGCCCAATGGAAGTGCGACGTTGCGCTTTGTGTTCCGGCGCCCTATCTCTCACAGCTGCAGTCTTTAAGCAAAGCCAGCCCCTTGCTGTTTGGCGCCCAAGATGTGAGCATGCACGAAGCAGGCGCATATACCGGCGAGGTCTCGGCAGCAATGCTCAAGGACTTTGACTGCCGTTATGCCATTGTGGGTCATTCGGAAAGACGCCAGTTTCATGCTGAAAACGATGCGTTGGTTGCGGCCAAAGCCCAAAAAGCCTTGGCATTTGGCATCACGCCCATTGTTTGTGTCGGTGAAACCTTGCAGGAGCGCGAGGCGGGTTTGACAGAGGAAGTGGTGAAGCGCCAACTGGCCGCGGTGATCCACGTCAATGGCCATTGCATCAGTGAAATCGTTTTAGCGTATGAGCCTGTGTGGGCTATTGGCACGGGTAAAACCGCAACGCCTGAGCAAGCGCAACACGTCCATGCCGTTTTGCGCGGCCAATTGCGCGCGGCAAGCGCCCATGCAGACCGTGTTCACATCGTTTACGGAGGCAGCATGAACGCAGCCAATGCCGCACAATTGCTAGCGCAGCCCGATATTGATGGTGGTTTGGTGGGTGGTGCGTCGCTCAAAGCGGCTGATTTTTTATCTATTATTGCGGCAGCCCATTGATGTGCGTTGTGCGCTTGTTTGTTTTTAGGAGTTGAAGATGAGTTTTGTTGTTACCTTGATTTTGACGGTCCAGATGATTTCTGCAGTGGCCATGGTGGGTTTGATTTTGGTGCAGCATGGCAAGGGCGCTGACATGGGCGCAGCCTTTGGCAGTGGCGGCTCTGGAAGCCTTTTTGGCGCCAGTGGAAGTGCCAACTTTTTATCTCGTACCACGGGCATTTTGGCGACGGTCTTCTTTGTGAGCACCTTGGCTTTGGCCTATTTTGGCAACCTGCGCCCGGCCAGCACGGGCAGCGTTTTAGAAAATGCAGCCGCACCCGCTACCGCCCCCGCCGCACCTGCGAGTGAAAACGCACCAGCAACTTCTGGGGCAGCCCAAATTCCATCGAAATAATAGATTTCTCTCTGATTTTCGCTCTGAGACGTGCGGGAATCAGGGTAAACTCGTAGGCTAGTTGGAAAGCAATACAAGCCGCAAGGCACCTCACGCAATCCAGACAACTGAGAGCCGCCGTCGTGGTGAAATTGGTAGACACGCTATCTTGAGGTGGTAGTGGCGAAAGCTGTGCGAGTTCGAGTCTCGCCGACGGCACCAATTCAATCGCACACACCTTGAAATGCAAGGTGTGTGCAAGAAACATTGATCAGTATTGCCAGATGAACCTTGATAACTATCTTCCTGTACTTTTGTTCATACTGGTTGGCGTTGCTGTTGGCGTAGTTCCACAGATTTTGGGTTACATCCTCGGGCCCAACCGCCCTGACGCCGCCAAAAACTCCCCTTACGAATGCGGTTTTGAAGCCTTTGAAGACGCACGGATGAAATTCGACGTGCGCTACTACTTGGTGGCTATTTTGTTTATCTTGTTCGACTTGGAAATTGCGTTTCTCTTTCCTTGGGCTGTATCGCTCAAAGAAATTGGACCCGTGGGTTTCTGGTCGGTCATGGTTTTTCTTGGCATTCTGGTCGTAGGCTTTGTTTACGAGTGGAAAAAAGGCGCCCTGGACTGGGAGTGATGCAATGATTGAAGGTGTACTCAAAGAAGGCTTTGTCACTACGAGTTACGACTCGGTGGTGAACTGGGCCAAGACGGGCTCGATTTGGCCGATGACGTTTGGATTGGCATGCTGCGCGGTGGAGATGATGCACGCTGCGGCTGCCCGTTACGACCTGAGCCGCTTTGGCTCAGAAGTATTTCGTGCCAGTCCCCGCCAGTCGGATTTGATGATTGTGGCGGGAACCCTGTGCAACAAGATGGCGCCCGCTTTGCGCAAGGTATATGACCAAATGTCAGAGCCGCGCTGGGTTATCAGCATGGGCTCCTGTGCCAACGGCGGCGGCTATTACCACTACAGCTATTCCGTGGTGCGCGGCTGTGATCGGATTGTCCCCGTCGATGTGTATGTGCCCGGTTGCCCTCCAACGGCTGAAGCGCTGGTGTATGGGATTTTGCAATTGCAGCAAAAGATCCGCCGTACTGAAACCATTGCACGGGCTTGATTTCAAAATATGACTGTTTTTTCTATCCACCCCGAAGACACCAAGACTGCGGTTGCGCTGGCCTTGGGCGACAAAGTCAAACGCATCTCTGTTGACTTAGGCGAAGTCAAAGTCTTGGTTGCTGCCAAGGATTACCACGCAGCAGC
>CANJNX010000148.1 GCA_947475495.1 Comamonadaceae bacterium
CGGTCACCACGTCACACACTGTGGGCGTTGCACCCGCAATAGGAGCCCGTGTTAACCACGTACTAGAAGACGCTTGGTGGTCAAAGTCGACCAGTGAAACTTTGCGTTGGTGGTGATGGGCAAAGAAGGCCGCCAAGTTTGCGGTCAAGGTACTTTTTCCAACGCCACCCTTTTGGCTCGTCACCAGAATTTTGATTGCGCTCATGTCGCTGTACTCTTTGAAAAGGGGGAGGGAGACGATACGGCAATACGGGGAATTAGGCAAGTATTTTGGTTACATTGATGTAATTTCGCCCATTTGGGGGCCAAAACCATCAAATGAAGCCCTATTTCGTTAGCATTCGCATCGCTTCTTCAAGCCCCTTGAGGGTGAGCGGGTACATGCGTTGTTGCATCAGTTGTTGGACTACGCTGATACTTTGGCGGTATTGCCAAACGCCCTGGGGCTCGGGGTTGATCCACGCAAATTTCGGAAAAGCGCTGGTCAGGCGCTGCAGCCACTCTGCACCGGGCTCCTCGTTGTTGTATTCCACGCTTCCGCCAGGTTGCAAAATTTCATAGGGGCTCATGGTAGCGTCACCGACAAAAATGAGTTTGTAGTCTTTGTTGTATTTGCGGATGATGTCCCACGTTGCAAATTTTTCCGCAAAGCGCCGCCGGTTGTTTTTCCACATGAAGTCGTACACGCAGTTGTGGAAGTAATAAAACTCCAGGTGTTTGAATTCGGTTTTGGTGGCACTAAAGAGTTCTTCGACCCGCGCAATATGGTCGTCCATGGTTCCGCCTACATCCATTAGCAACAACACTTTGACGTTGTTGTGGCGTTCAGGAATCATCTTGATGTCGAGATAACCCGCATTGGCGGCGGTGCTACGAATCGTGTCGTCTAAATCCAATTCGAAATCATTGCCTTCACGGGCGAATTTGCGCAACCTGCGCAGCGCGACTTTGATGTTGCGGGTCCCGAGTTCTTGGGTGTCGTCGTAGTCTTTGTAGGCGCGCTGGTCCCAAACTTTGACCGCGCTGCGGTTGCGGCTTTTGTCTTGGCCAATGCGAATGCCTTGCGGATTGTGGCCGTAAGCGCCAAAGGGCGATGTGCCACCGGTGCCAATCCATTTGCTTCCGCCTTCGTGGCGTTCTTTTTGTTCTTCAAAACGTTTTTTAAGCGTCTCCATCAACTCGTCCCAGCCGAGTTTTTGAATTTTGGCGAGTTCTTCAGGGCTGAGTTGGAGCTCTAAATTTTTACGCAACCACTCCAGCGGGACTTCTTTGCTGAAGTCGGCAATCATTTCTACGCCCTTGAAGTACGAAGCAAATGCCCGGTCAAACTTGTCGTAATGCTTTTCGTCTTTGACCAGCGCGGTGCGAC
This sequence comes from Comamonadaceae bacterium, assembly GCA_947475495.1. GTDB lineage: Bacteria > Pseudomonadota > Gammaproteobacteria > Burkholderiales > Burkholderiaceae_C > Allorhodoferax. Next base: position 1,370 of record CANJNX010000148.1, read on the forward strand.
TCAGGTAGTAAAAATCATCAATCGCATAGCCGCTGGCTTCTTCATCGCTGTCGGGCTCGGGCGTGTTCGGCCCGACAACGCCTTTTTGCAGAGCTTCCAACAGCGTCAGGTACTCTTTCACCGAGACCGGTAATTTGGCGGCGCGAAGGGTGTAAAAAAAGTCGAGCAACATGGCTTAATTCGATTAACGTGGCTTGTTTAAAGCGTGCAGCAGTTGGGCGCGGACTTCGGGCCACTCGCCAGAGCGAAGGCTGTACATCACCGTATCGCGAATGGTTCCGTCGCGGCGCAGGGCATGACCGCGCAAAACGCCGTCTTTTTTGGCGCCTAAACGCTCAATAGCTGCTTGCGAAGCGAAGTTGAAGTTATCGGTACGCCAACCAACCACATGGCAGCCCAGTGTTTCAAAAGCGTGGGTCATTAAGAGCAATTTACACGTGCTGTTGACGTGACTGCGTTGGAAACTTTTGGCATACCACGTCCAGCCAATTTCAAGGCGTTGAACCGCTGGAACAATGTCGTGGTAGCTGCTTGACCCAATCACTTTGCCACTGTGCTCATCGATCACTGCGAAGGCAAACCGGTGGCCTGCTTCGCGCATAGCCAAGGCGTCTTCGATGTATTTGCGGGTATCTTGGGGCTCTGGAACCGAAGTCACCCGAATATTCCACAGCTCACCATCCGCTGCTGCCCCGCGAAGCCCATCTTCGTGGGCTAAAGAAAGGGGGATGAGGGAAACACCACGAGCACTCAGCGTAATAGGTTCTACAAAAGCCATGGCGTCCTTTTATTCTTTATCGTTGCGTGATTGTTGCCAGCGCCTAGCCCATTGCAAACCGAGCCCTCCGCCTAAGCCTACAAGCAAGATAGCAAAGATGCTCGCGGTGCCATAGCCGGGTGCAAACAAATCTAAGCCCAGCAATCGACCGCCCCAAAACCCTGCCAAGGCGCCACCGACAAAGCCAATGGCATCAGAAAAACCTTCGGCCCACACATTTTTTTTCATGGAGTCTTGCCTTAGCGGTTGTTGCGTTGCATGAACATCAGTTTTTCAAACAGCGAGACGTCTTGTTCATTTTTTAACAGCGCGCCCACCAGCGGAGGAATCGCCATTTTCTCGTCCTTGGACTGCAGTGTTTCTACAGGGATATCTTCGGCGAGTAAGAGTTTGAGCCAATCCAAGAGTTCGCTGGTAGAGGGTTTTTTCTTGAGACCTGGCAGGTTGCGAACGTCGTAAAAAGTTTTCATTGCCGCACTCAACAACTCTTTTTTGAGCCCGGGGAAATGCACGTCCACAATGTTTTGCATCGTGGGTGCATCGGGGAATTTAATGTAGTGAAAAAAGCAGCGGCGAAGAAATGCGTCTGGCAGCTCTTTTTCATTGTTGGACGTGATAAAGACCAAAGGCCGGTGCTTGGCTTTAATGAGTTCGCGGGTTTCGTAGCAATAGAACTCCATGCGGTCGATTTCTCGAAGCAAGTCGTTGGGAAACTCAATGTCGGCTTTGTCGATTTCATCGATCAAAAGCGCTACCGGGCGATCGGCAGTAAAGGCCTGCCACAAGACGCCTTTGACAATGTAGTTGTGAATGTTTTTGACCCGCTCACCGCCATCAATATCTGAGAGCTGCGAGTCGCGCAGGCGGCTCACCGCGTCGTATTCGTAGAGGCCCTGTTGGGCTTTGGTGGTGGACTTGATGTGCCACTGCAGCAAGGGCAGATCGAGCGCTTGGGCGACTTCTTCGGCCAGCATGGTCTTACCGGTTCCCGGTTCGCCTTTGACCAAAAGCGGCCTTTGCAAAGTGATCGCCGCGTTAACGGAAAGCATCAGGTCTTGGGTGGCAACGTAATTTTTAGTTCCGTGAAATTTCATGGCATTCGTTTTTCTTGACAAAAGTCATTGTTTGCGGGGGCGCGATGTGCTTGCATAGTCGTCGATATAATCGCGCAGTCAATTTATACCAATCTCTACCTGATTGTCTGCGCAAAATGAACCAATTGCTTCTGTCCCTGTCCGCTTTTCTTGTCGCTTCTGTGACCGTTCTTTCTGCCCATGCGCAAGAAATCAAGGGCGATGCCAAGGCGGGAGAAAAGAAAAACGCCATGTGTATCGGCTGCCACGGCATCGTGGGATACCAAGCCAGCTTCCCCGAAATCCATAAAGTTCCCAAAATTTCTGGCCAAGGCGAGAAATACATCATTGCTGCACTCAATGCCTACAAAAAAGGCGAGCGCAAGCACCCCACCATGCGCGGCGTGTCCGTCTCGCTTTCAGACCAAGACATGGCTGATTTGGCGGTTTTTTACGCAATCAGCGGCGTCGATGCCAAAGCCAAGCCCTTGGAAAAAGCGGCTGATGGGTCTGCCAAAGCCATGGAGTTGCTCGCCAAAGGTGCTTGCCTGTCTTGCCACGGCGAGAGTCTAAGTAAGCCTATTGATCCGAGCTACCCCAAAATTGCGGGCCAGCACAGCGACTATCTGTTTGTCGCCCTCAAGGCTTACAAAGTGGATGGCAACCCGCAAGTGGGCCGTGGCAACGCCATCATGGGCGGCGTTGCGAAACAGTTCACCAATGCAGAGTTGAAAGAGCTCGCCAATTACATCGGCCGCTTACCGGGTGAACTCAAAACCGTGCCTGAAAGCCGGTTCCGTTAATCCTAGTCCCCGCTAATCTCGCGTTGCGTGCCTTTGC
>CANJNX010000149.1 GCA_947475495.1 Comamonadaceae bacterium
CAAGAAAAAAGCCAGCAAGGTCATCCCGAAAAATGTAGGGATAACCAAACTCAGCCGGGTAAAAATAAAACGCAACATCGTTAATTATTGTAGGGAGAGTTAGGCGTTATTCGGTTCAATCTGTAAGCAACAGTCTAGGGACTTACCCTTTTAAAAAAGGATTCCGATTAAGCCCTCAAAAACAGCGTCACCAGCGGCTCGTCCCCCACTTGCCGGCTCCAATGCCCGTGGCGCTTGGGATCAAACGTTTCGCCTTCAGGCAAAACATCTGCGCTGTAAAAATGTTCGCCAGGTTGAAATATGCGAGAAATACCGTCTTGAATTCCGATCTCCATGTGTCCTGCCAAGATAAAAACCCATTGGGGCGAACCGGTGCAATGGAACGTACTGCGAAAACCCACAGGACTGGTTCGCAACTGGTAGCCGCCGCTGGCAAACACCTCTGAGAGCATGGTTTGGGGCGTTCCCAGGTCCAGCGCCACACGCTCTTCTTTGAAGCGGGCGCGTCCATCGGTGTCGGTAAATAAAATGACTTTGTTAAAGTGGGGCATTCGGTAGGCCTTTGGCTGTCTATCTGTAGGGCCGCATTGTGGCTTAACCCATTCTTCGAAGGTAACGTTCATTCCATGAGACTTCTGCACACCATGTTGCGCGTTGGCAATCTTCAACGCTCCATTGACTTTTACACCCGCATCCTAGGCATGAAGTTGCTGCGAACGTCCGAGAATCCAGAATACAAATACACCTTGGCCTTTGTTGGCTTTGGCAACAACCCCGACCACGCCGAGCTCGAGCTCACCTACAACTGGGACGTTGACAGCTACGAGATGGGAACGGCGTATGGACACATCGCATTGGGCATGGAAGACATTTACGCTGCCTGCGACACCATCAAGGCAGCGGGTGGAAAAATCACCCGCGAGCCGGGGCCTGTCAAAGGGGGAAGCACCCACATTGCTTTTGTAACAGACCCCGACGGCTACAAAGTGGAACTCATTCAACGCCTTGGGCCTGTTTAAGCATGCAATCCCACACCATTGACCAACGCGGCGCCTTGATGGTCTTCGGATCTGCGGCCGTATGGAGTTTTGGCGGAGCCATTGCCCGTTATCTGAGCGTCACTGAGAGTTGGACCGTGGTCTTTTGGCGATCGGTTTTTGCTGCCGCTTTCTTGCTCGGCTTCATGCTTTGGCGCCAAGGATTCAAAGAGACTATCCGCTTGTTTTTGGCCATGGGCCTGCCTGGAATTGGCGTGGGCGTGTGCTTTGCGATTGCATCGATCTGCTTTGTCGTGGCCCTCGCTTACACCACCGTGGCCAATATTTTGCTCATGCAAGCGGGCGTTCCACTGATCGCCGCATTGATGGCTTTTCTCTTGTTTGGCGAAAAGGTGTCCAAAGGTACCTGGGCTGCCATTGCCGCGGTAATCCTCGGAGTGGCTGTCATGGTTTCAGACTCTTTTGGCGGCAAGGTCTCACCCATCGGTGACGGCTTGGCCGTGCTGATTGCTTTGGCGTTTGCCACTGCCACCGTCATCACGCGCCGCCACGCCAAAGTCGCCATGATGCCTGCGGTCTGCCTTGGAACCTTGATTGCTTCTGCCGTTTCGGCCTCACTGGCGCAACAATTTCAAGTCAATGCGATGGACGCTGGATTGTTGTTTATGTTTGGCGCACTCAACCTGGGTTTAGGCATGGCGCTGTTTGTTACGGGCGCACGGCTGCTTCCTTCGGCTATTGCCGCTTTGATTGGTATTGCGGAACCGGTTCTTGGGCCCTTGTGGGTATGGCTGATGCACAACGAAATTCCGAGCGCCCGCACCATGCTGGGCGGGGGCATCGTTTTTCTGGCGCTGGTAGCGCACATCGGTTGGCAGCTCAAGCAGTCGCGCGAAGAGACCCTGGTGCCAACGGTGGATTGATAGCCGCTGCGGCCTCTTGCACCAACCAGTCTTTTAAAGCCATCACATCGGCCCGGGCCCGGCCAGCCCGCGAGGCGATGATGTACATCGGTTGGTCTGTAGTCACGCTCTGCGTTAAGGGGCGCACCAAGCGGCCTTGGTTAATGAGGGGTTCCACAATATGCCGCCAACCCAATGCAATCCCCTGCCCTTCTAAAGCCGCTTGCAAAACGATGGAGTAATCGTTAAACGTAAAGGCTTTGCCTGCACGCGGCGGACTGACCCCAAAACGGGCTAACCAACCCGCCCAATCGAGCCTGGGGCGGTAGCGTTCTTCGAGATGCAAGAGCGTCGTCTGCGCCACGTCTTGGGGAAGTTGGAGTGTGGGGTGGCTGACCAAGTAGTCGGGGCTGCACACGGGAAAAACCTCTTCATCGACAAAGTGCCAGCGCTCAAAGCGCGCGTAGTCTCCACTGCCTAAGGTGATGCCCAAATCAATCCGCTCGCGCTCTAAATCGAGATCAATGTCGGTGGTAATGCAGCGCAACTCAATGTCTGGGTGCTGCTGCTTGAAGCGCGCAATACGCGGCATCAGCCACCAGGTGGCGGTCGCGGTTGAAACGGCCAAGGTGACCTGATGACCCTGCGTCATGGTGCGGACCTCGCGCAGGGCCTGGTCCATCAGTGTCAAGCCCAGGCCCACCTGGTCTAACAAATAGCGCCCTGCGTCGGTCAGTTCTACGCCTTTGTGGCGTCTGTCAAACAAAGCCACCCCCAGTTCGTCTTCCAACATACGCACTGCGTGGCTGATGGCCGGTTGGCTCACAGACAGTTCTACTGCGGCCCGGGTAAAACTGCCGGTTCGCGCTGCCGCCTCAAAGGTGATGAGGTGACCCATTGCGGGCTGATCGAAGCGTTTTTGCATAAACTAAGTTTATCCTAAGGATGAAAAACTATTGGGGTTACAAAACGCCAAAGAGACTCTAATATCGGTTTTATTATTTCTCATACCCGCCATTGATCGGAGCAAGCATCATGAGTGAATCTGATACCCAAACCATATCGCCCCCGACCGCACCAAGCAAACACGGGCGGCGCGTGGGCGGGCGTGAACGCCGCGACCCCAACGCCAAAGCGACGGGGCCGGCCTATATCAAGCGCGTCATTCCCACCTACGACATCATGGGCGAGGAAAGCTTGCTCAAGATCGAAGCGACCGCGGACCGCATCCTGGCCGAAGTGGGGCTGGACATTCGCGATGACGATGAGATATTGGCGATGTTTAAAAAGTCAGGCGCCAAAGTGAATGGCATGCGGGTGCGTTTTGAGCCCGGACACCTGCGTGAGATTCTCAAAACCGCTCCCAAAGAATTCACGCAACATGCCCGCAACCCGGCCCACTCGGTTCAGATAGGCGGCAACAACGTCGTATTTGCACCGTCGTATGGATCGCCCTTTGTGATGGACCTCGACCGGGGACGCCGATACGGCACCTTGGAAGATTTTCAGAATTTTGTGAAGTTGACTTACAACACACCGTGGCTGCACCACAGCGGCGGCACTGTTTGCGAACCCACCGACATTCCCGTCAACAAACGGCACCTCGATATGGTTTATGCCCACATGCGTTTTTCTGACAAAGCGTATATGGGCTCTATCACGTCGGAAGAACGTGCAGAAGACTCCATTGAGATGAGTCGCTTGCTGTTTGGGCGTGACTTTGTGGATCAAAACTGCGTGATTTTGGGCAACGTCAATGTGAATTCGCCGCTGCTGTGGGACGGAACGATGACCAAGTCAGCGCGGGCCTACGCGCGGGCCAACCAAGCGGCGGTGATCGTGCCCTTTATTTTGGGCGGGGCGATGGGGCCGGTGACCAACGCGGGCGCGATTGCCCAAGCGCACGCAGAAACCATGGTGGGCTGTGCGATGACGCAGCTCGAACGTCCCGGCGCACCCGTCATTTACGGTAATTTTCTCTCCAGCATGTCGCTGCGCTCTGGCTCGCCTACCTTTGGTACGCCTGAGCCGGCGATCGGCTCGATGGTGGTCGGTCAACTCGCAAGGCGATTGAACTTGCCGCTTCGCTGTGCGGGCTCGTTTACGACGTCCAAGCTCCCCGATGGCCAGGCCATGCAAGAAAGCGTGATGTC
>CANJNX010000150.1 GCA_947475495.1 Comamonadaceae bacterium
CGAAACCGCCACAGCCATGGGTTGCTCGCAAGGGAGTGTCAAAACGCACTGTTCCAGGGCAGTGGCCGCACTAGGGAAGGCACTGATTGCCAAGGGAATCCATTTATGAACAATCACTCAGCTATGCAAAATCGAAATACAGAACGACACGTGGATGCTTTTGGAGCACGGCTTTCAGTTTGGCTCGACCAATCGGCCCAAGACGTCCCGTCCGAAGTGATGGAGCGCTTGCGTGCGTCGCGCATGCAAGCTATTGCAAAACGCCGTATTTTAAAAATCGAAACCGCAACAGCTGTTTTTGCAAACCCTTCGTCAGCAACGCTGGGTGGCGGAGCCCCGTTCAGCTTTTGGGGCCGAGCCGCTAGCTTGCTGCCCTTGGTCGCATTGCTAGCTGGCCTGCTCGGGATCGGCATACTTCAAGAAGACCAGCGGGCCCAGGAGTTGGCTGAAGTTGATACCGCCATCCTGACGGACGAACTCCCACCAAGTGCCTACACCGATGCGGGATTTGCCCAATTTCTCAAAGCGGCATCACGGGACTAGACCGCAGGTTTTTTGCTGATCTTCACCTTTATGTCCCGACTTTGTTTTTCGAACGCGCTTTGTGCATTGCTCATGGCGTTATTGGCACCCTTTCATTCCCAAGCGCAATCGGCAGATGCCGGCTCTGTTGCCCCCTTAGCCCCAAAGGCAGTAACTAAAGCCTTGCCCTTGCCACCCGTAATTTCTCCCGCTATTACCTGGAATACGCTCAGTGCTGACCAAAAAATGGCTTTAGCGCCGCTAGAAACCACTTGGTCGCAATTGTCAGCAGGGCACCAGCGAAAGTGGATCGCGCTGTCTGCCAACCATTCCCAAATGACTGCGGATGAAAAAGACAAGCTGCAAGCCAGGATGGTTCAGTGGGCAACGCTCAGCCCCAAAGAGCGCCAACAAGCGCGCTTGAATTTTGCGAACACCAAAAAAATTCCATCCGATGGACTCGCCGCCACGTGGGAGACCTACCAAGCCTTGAGCGATGAGGAAAAGAAATCCTTTGCTCAATCCGCTCCCAAAAAGCCTGCAGGTGCGGCCGTCGCCGCAAAACCTGTTCCTGCCCAAAAGCTCGCTGAAGTTCCCGTGACCCGCAAAACGCCAGCGCCAGTGACGGATGACAAAAATTCAACGTCCCTGCTTAATCGCAATACCTTGTTGCCTCAGCTCGCCAAGCCAAAGGCGGCGGCCCAAGCGCCAGCGAATTAACTGCGTTAGTGAAGTCGAAAGCTGCATGTGAACCCCATTGAGATGAAGACGCCTGGACTTTGGCGGCGGATGGCTTGCTGGATCTACGAGGGAATGCTCTTGTTTGGCGTGGTTTTTATCGCTGGATACCTGTTTAGTACGCTCAGCCAAACGCGCAATGCTTTGGATAACCGCCATGCGTTGCAGGCTTTTATCTTTTTGGTTTTCGGCATCTACTTTGTGTGGTTTTGGTCAAAAGGCCAAACCTTGGCGATGAAGACGTGGAATATTCGCCTGGTTAATCTGCAAGGCGAAGCGGTTTCACAAAAGCGTGCCTTGCTGCGTTATGTTTTGGCGTGGGTGTGGTTTCTACCGCCCTTGCTGGTACTGGCGCCATGGGAGATGAATGCCCTGGAAACCATCGTCATCGTGGTGGGCTGGATTATGGTGTGGGCCATTCTGAGCCGCTTTCACCCCGATGGTCAGTTTTGGCATGATGCTGCCGCCAAAACACGGTTGGTATCGTCGACGCCACTGAGCCGATAATCGCAGGTATGCAAGAGAACGCTACCGATTCAAAAGCCCCATCGGCCAACCCCCAGAAAGACCGAAAAGGCCTCAGCAGGCTTTTTCACGCCATGCTGTATTCATTTGCAGGATTGAGTGCAGGATGGGGCGAACCCGCGTTTCGCCAGGAATGCATTGCCGCCATCGTATTGATTCCACTGGCATTTTGGGTTGGCACCCACTGGATCGAAGTGGCACTGCTGATTGGCTCCATAATTTTGTTAATGGTGGTCGAATTACTCAACACCGCGGTGGAGTCCGCCATTGACCGGATAGGCCCGGAGTGGCACGACCTGTCCAAACGGGCTAAAGATATGGGCAGCGCAGCAGTGTTTCTTTGCCTCACCCTGTGCGCAGGAATTTGGCTTGCCGCCTTGTACCACCGCTTGATTTAATCGCGCTTTTTTAACCGCGCTTTTATATGGCAGTGTCGTCGAGTTCGCCAGTTCGGATTCGCACCACCCGCTCTACCGCAGTCACAAAAATCTTGCCGTCACCGATTTTTCCGGTGTAGGCCGCTTTCACGATGGCGTCCACGCAGCGGTCCACATCCGCGGCTTTGACGACCACTTCAACTTTAACTTTGGGCAAAAAGTCGACCACGTATTCCGCGCCGCGGTACAACTCGGTATGGCCTTTTTGCCGGCCAAAGCCTTTGACTTCGGTCACGGTCAAGCCGGAGGCACCGCACTCCGCAAGTGCTTCTCGGACTTCTTCGAGTTTGAAGGGCTTAATGATGGCAGTGATTTGTTTCATGAGATATCCAAAGAAAAGACAAAAAGGTTCAAGCCCGAAAACGGTTGGTTATAGGATAACGCCAATCTTTGCCAAAACTGCGGGGGCTTAAGCGAATTCCAACGGGCGATTGTCTGCGCTTGTACTCATTGAGTTTAATCAGCCGGGTGACTTTATCCACATCGGCTGGCGAAAATCCTGAGGCCACTATGGCATCGATGCTTTCGTCGTTTTCCATGTAGCGCTCCACAATCGCATCGAGCACTGCATAGGGAGGCAAGCTGTCTTGGTCGGTCTGGTCGGCGCGCAATTCTGCGCTGGGCGGGCGGGTGATGATGCGCTCCGGAATGGGGCTGTCACACGTGGCATAAGGATTGTTGGCATTGCGCCAATGCGCCAGCGCAAAAACCCGGGTTTTCAAAAGATCTTTGATCACCGCAAAACCACCGGCCATGTCACCGTACAGGGTGCAATACCCCGTGGCCATCTCGGATTTATTTCCCGTGGTCAAGACAATGCTGCCAAATTTATTGCTCAATGCCATCAGCAAGGTTCCGCGGATACGGGCTTGAATATTTTCTTCGGTGGTGTCTTCAGGGCGGCCTGCAAAATCTTCTGCCAAAGACGCTTTAAAGGCTTCAAATTCGGGCCGAATGGAGATCTCGTCGTAACGCACACCCATGCGCTGCGCCATCTCCCTTGCATCCATCCAACTGATGTCTGCGGTATAGGGGGAAGGCATCATGACTGTGCGTACCTTGTCTGCGCCGAGCGCGTCCACAGCAACAGCCAAGACCACGGCGGAATCAATTCCTCCTGAAAGCCCTAAAAGTGCGCCCGGAAATCCGTTTTTTCCAATGTAGTCGCGTACCCCTAACACTAAAGCGTCCCAGATATCGGCCTCAGGGCTTCGAACCGGCTCTATCGTTCCAAGCATTCTCTGGGCATTGGAATCGAACTCCACCTCAAACAAAGACTCTTTAAAACTCGGTGCCCGGGCAGCCACTGCGCCAATGGCGGATAAAGCAAAAGAATGGCCCTCAAAAACCAATTCGTCTTGGCCCCCTACTAAATGGGCATACACCAAAGGCAATCCAGTGGCTGCGCAGCGCGCGGCCATCATGGCTTCGCGCTCATAGCCTTTTCCCATATGAAACGGAGATGCGTTGATGACGGCCAGGATGTTGGCACCCGCTTCTTTGGCCAACTGGGCCGGCGATTCAAACCATGCGTCTTCACAAATGAGCAAACCCACTTTGATAGACGCGCCAGGCTCACCGGCTTCAAAAACACAAACGCCATTGCCGGGGGTGAAATACCGCCTCTCATCGAACACTTGGTAGTTGGGTAGTTCGCGTTTGGCGTAGGTAGCGACCACCCGCCCTTCAGATAAAACGCTGGCGCAATTAAAGCGCTCAGTGACCGAGACCGAAGCTGTGCGACTGTCGCCGCCTTGCGGGTGACCTACCACCACAGTCATCCCTTTTAACCCTGCGAGCTGCTTGGTTAGCACTTTAAGCGCATCATC
>CANJNX010000151.1 GCA_947475495.1 Comamonadaceae bacterium
ATTTGCACACCAATGCGGCCACGCGAGACGCGTCCTTGCGTTCTCAGTTGCTCACTCACGCGAACGGCTTCATCCATGGGAATAGAAAATGAAATTCCCATGAAACCCCCAGAGCGGGAATAGATTTGGCTATTGATGCCAACGACTTCCCCGCGCATATTGATCAAGGGTCCACCTGAGTTTCCGGGGTTGATAGCAACATCGGTTTGAATCAGGGGCAAAAAGTCTCCGGTATCGCGTTGTTTGGCACTCACAATTCCTGCCGTTACCGTATTTTCAAGACCAAAGGGGGAGCCAATGGCCATCACCCATTCCCCTACTTTCAATCGGTTCACGTCGCCCACTTTCACTGCTGGGAGCCCGTTGGCCTCGATCTTGACCAGGGCTACATCACTGCGGCGATCGCTGCCAATGATTTTGGCTTTGAATTCACGTTTGTCAGTCAAGGTGACAAGCACTTCATCGGCACCGTCGACCACATGGGCGTTGGTCATGATCAGACCATCAGAAGACAAAATAAAGCCAGAACCCACGCCACGGGGTTGCTCTTCTTCTGGTTTGGGGCTGTTCGAGCGAGGTGCTTGGCGCGGGATGTTGGGCATTGGCAAACCAAAACGCTTAAAGAACTCCAGCATTTCTTCATCTGCAGGCGCAGCGCCTTGCTGCTGACGCGGCACGACGCGCTCCAATGTTCGGATATTGACCACCGAGGGGCCAACCTGTTCGACCAAATCAGTGAAATCGGGCAAGGCACGGGACTGCGCAATGGCTTGCTGCATTGGCCATACCGCGATTCCAATGGAGACCACCAGCGTGGCACATGCCGCGGTCAGGGCGCGAGAAAAATGCAGGGTGTGAGTTTTCATAGATTAGCTGCGGTTACTCTCAATTCAAAATTCAAAAAGTCGGATGGTGGGCGCTAGTTGTATTGTGTTGGATAGAGCCATGGACTTGCGCTCGTGAGGCTAATAAAGCCCTTCGGATGGCTTGCCACTTCTCATCGCCTGCTGAACCTTGATGCAACCAAAGCCATTGACTTTGGCGGTTTTCATTTTCAATCTTTACCAAGCCCCAAGTCTGAAAATCATAAACCCATTGAACGCTGCATCTTGGCGAGAGTGACCACCCTGTCCAATGCCACTGCTCCCCGCTCCATTGCAACAGACCCTCAGGTGATTTCCACCAGTGGCTCCAGGCATTAGCGTTCAAAGACAAAGCCAAAAGCACCAACGCAATCCAAGGCCATGCAAAAGTATGAAACCACAGCAAGCCCATCATGAACACGGTCAGAGAACCCACAAAAACAAGTAACAAAGCCGGCTGGGGGCTGCGGTTGAAACGGCAAGCAACTGCAGGCGGACCGTGCACAGCAAGTCCGCTTAGATTCGCTTAAAGACTAAAGCGCCGTTGGTTCCACCGAAGCCGAAGTTGTTCTTCAAAGCCACATCAATTCGAACATCACGCGCTACATTGGCGCAGTAATCCAAATCGCAATCGGGGTCTTGGTTGAAGATGTTGATCGTCGGTGGGCTTTTTTGGTGGTGGATGGCCAGCACGGTAAAAACCGACTCCAACCCACCGGCGCCGCCCAAAAGGTGTCCAGTCATTGATTTGGTGGAGTTCACCAGGGTTTTTTTGGCATGCTCACCCAAAGCTGCCTTGATCGCATTGCTTTCATTGGTGTCTCCCAGCGGGGTTGAGGTACCGTGGGCATTGAGATAATGAATTTGATCGGGATTGACGCCCGCGTTGCGCATGGCATTAAGCATGGCACGGCGTGGGCCATCCAAGTTCGGTGCCGTCATATGCCCAGCGTCGGCACTCATTCCAAAGCCCGCCAATTCTGCATAAATCTTGGCACCGCGGGCTTTGGCGTGTTCATATTCCTCTAACACCATCACGCCACCGCCCTCACCTAAAACAAAACCATCCCGGTCTTTGTCCCAAGGCCTCGATGCCGTGGTGGGATCGTCATTGCGGGTACTCAGGGCGCGCATTGCAGCAAAGCCGCCTACCCCCAAGGGCGAGACGGTGGCTTCTGAGCCCCCAGCGACCATCACATCGGCATCGCCATACTCGATCATTCGACCTGCCTCACCAATGCAATGCAAGCCTGTCGTACACGCTGTGGCAATGGCAATGTTGGGGCCTTTAAAGCCAAAACGCATGGACACGTGACCCGCTGTCATGTTGATGATGGAAGCAGGTACAAAAAATGGGGAAATTCGGCGCGGCCCGCGAGAGGAATACTCCACGTGGGTGTTCTCAATCATTGGCAATCCGCCAATACCCGAACCAATCACGCAACCAATGCGGGTGGAAGCTTCTTCACCCAGGGCGTCACCGGTAGAAATGCCAGAATCGTTAACCGCTTGAACTGCGGCCGCAATACCGTAGTGAATAAAACTGTCCATCGTGCGCGCTTCCTTGGCGCTGATATAGGTTTCTAAATCGAAATCACGCACCTCTCCTGCAATTTTGCAAGCGAAAGCGGAGGTGTCAAATTTAGTGATAAGTCCAATACCTGACTTACCAGCAAGCACATTGGACCATGCTTGCTCAACCGTATTTCCTACGGGGCTCACGCATCCCAAACCTGTAACTACCACACGCCTACGGGACATAAACACCTGTCATATGAATAAAAGTTCTAGCGGCCGTAGCCGCTAGAAACTCGAATTGGTCGCACTCACACGCCGCCCTAAGCGCTACTTTTTAAGCAGCGCAGCCTGCTTTAGGCTTTTTTGTGGGTGGTAGCGTAATCCACCGCGTTTTGAACCGTGGTGATTTTTTCTGCGTCTTCATCTGGAATTTCAATTCCAAACTCGTCTTCAAGCGCCATCACCAACTCCACGGTATCAAGAGAATCAGCACCCAAATCGGCCACAAAGGCTTTTTCGTTGGTCACTTGTGACTCTTCTACACCGAGTTGCTCGGCAATGATTTTTTTGACGCGTACTTCAATATCGCTCATGGATTCCCTCTAAGGGTTGTAAAACAAGCCGTAATTTTACCCGGGAGAAGGAAGCTCCTTCAAACAGGCTGCCGAACGGACACATCGGCATTTTAATGGGGCACACTTTACATGTACATCCCACCGTTGACATGCAACTCTTGGCCCGTCACATAGGACGCGCCCGGGGAAGCCAAATAGGCCACTGCGTTAGCAATATCCTGGGGTTTTCCGAGGTGCCCTAATGGAATTTGGCTTTGTAAGGCTGCCTGTTGCGCCTCGGCCAGCCCCGCAGTCATATCAGTTTCTATGAAACCGGGGGCGATGCAATTGACAGTGATGTTGCGAGAACCCAATTCGCGCGCCAAGGCCCGCGTCATACCTGCCACGCCCGCTTTCGCAGCCGCATAGTTTGCCTGCCCGGGGTTTCCCGAGGCACCAACGACCGATGTAATGTTGATGATGCGGCCATAGCGTTGTTTCATCATGGTTCGCATCACGGCTCGGCTCATGCGAAAAACACCTTTCAAATTGGCATCCATGACGGCATCCCAATCTTCATCCTTCATGCGCATCGCCAAGGTATCGCGGGTAATTCCGGCGTTATTCACCAAAATATGCAAGCTGCCCTGCTCTTTAGTAACTGCATCCACCAAGGCATCTACTGCTACTCCATCAGTCACATCAAGAACGCGGCCAGAGCAATCTGCATATCCGGCCAGCGCAGTATTCACCTTGCTTGCCCCTTCTGGGGTCGTCGCAGTCCCTACGACCTTGAGACCTTGCTTTGCCAACTCCAAAGCAATCGCAGCGCCGATGCCACGCGATGCACCGGTGACTAAAGCCACTTGGCCTGCAAATTGAAGGGTATTCATGACAATGCTTTCTTGATTTCAAGGAGACTGGCTGGATCCAACAAGGCAAAACTGTTCAGCGCAGGAGCAATGCGTTTGACCATTCCTGTCAAAACCTTGCCAGGACCGCACTCCACCAACTCGGACACGCCAAGCGCCTCGAGCGCTTCTATACATTGCACCCACCGAACCGGGCCAAAGGCTTGCCGGTAG
>CANJNX010000152.1 GCA_947475495.1 Comamonadaceae bacterium
AATGTCCTGTGTGTGGCTCCAGCGCCATCCGCGAGGAGGGCGAGGCCGACTACCGCTGTACGGGCGGCCTATTTTGCAGCGCCCAACGCAAGCAAGCCATTCTCCATTTCGCGCAGCGCCGCGCGGTCGAGGTAGAAGGCCTGGGCGAAAAGTTGGTGGACCAATTGGTGGATGCTGAACTCATTCGAACCCTGCCGGACTTGTACCGTTTAGGATTTTCTGCGCTGGCGCAACTGGACCGCATGGCTGAAAAATCAGCCCAAAACATCATTGACGCCTTAGAAAAATCCAAACAAACCACCTTGCCGCGCTTTCTTTTTGGTTTGGGTATTCGCCACGTCGGCGAAGCCACAGCTAAAGCCTTGGCGCGCCATTTTGGCGATATCGACGCCATCATGAACGCTACCGAAGAAGAGCTTTTGGCTGTCGGCGATGTAGGCCCCATCGTTGCGCAAAGCATTCGAACCTTTTTTGAGCAGCCGCACAACCGCGAAGTGGTGGAACACCTGCGCGCTTGCGGAATCCATTGGCCGGCCATCGAAGCCAGCTCCAACGCGCCCAAGCCATTCGCCGCGATGACCTTTGTTATCACCGGAACCTTGCCTACTTTGGGGCGTGATGCGGCCAAAGACCTGATCGAAGCCGCCGGCGGCAAAGTCTCAGGTTCGGTTAGCAAAAAAACCAGCTACGTTTTGGCTGGCTCGGAGGCTGGCAGCAAGTTAGACAAGGCCTTAGAACTCGGCGTTGCCGTGATCGACGAGGCGGCTCTGCGCGACATGCTGGGTTGAAACTTGAGCTCTCAATGATGTAGATCAAAGTCCAGGCGGTGGCTGAGGCGCAAACTCTTGGTGTACCGCGAAGAAAAACCTTCCAGCGGGTTAGATACAAAGGACGCCCAAATGACCCAAGTAATGCAGATTGAAATCGACAACCTGAAATGTGGCGGTTGCGAGAAAACCATTTTGAAAGGTTTGAATGCCCTGGGCACGATCTCCGATGTCAGTGTGGACCAAGAGCGTCAGCTGGTGCAATTCACTGGCGATGAGGCCCATCGGGCCAGCGTTGCAGACAAGCTTCTCTCTATGGGCTACCCCGAAAAAGACACTTTAAGCGGCATGGGCGCTGGCTTGGCCAACGCCAAGTCGTACGTCAGTTGCGCCATTGGCCGGATCACCTAATTTCATTTGTCAGGGGGAGAAGGGTGTGATGGCTTATATTTGCAGTCACGATGTGGCCGAGGGCGGCTGCATTGACAACGACTGGAGCAAGCCATGGACGCATTTCAAGACCATTACCCGCACAACGTAGCCCACTGCTACGGTTGTGGCCATCTCAACAGCCACGGCCACCAAATCAAAACCGTGTGGGATGGCGATGAAACCGTCACCCACTTTACCCCCAAGCCTTACCATACCTCCATCATTGGCTATGCCTATGGCGGCCTGATCGCATCGCTGATTGACTGCCACAGCACCGGCTCCGCCGCTGCCGCCATGTACCGCCAAGCGGGCCGCGACATGGACTCGCTCCCTGCGTTTCGTTTTGTTACAGGCTCATTGCACGTGGACTACTTAAAACCCACGCCGATTGAGGGCGAGCTTGTCATTCGGGGCCGTATCAAAGAAATCAAAGGCCGCAAAGTCGTTGTTGAAACTACCGTCTATGCCGGTGGGGTTGCGACGGTACGCGGTGAAGTGGTCGCAGTACAAATGCCTGAGAGTTTTTCTCAGGCAGCTGCGTAAAGGCAGGCCCATGACCGTTCGCGAGATTCTCAAAATGGGCGACCCGCGCTTACTGCGGTTTGCCAAAGAAGTGACGGACTTTGACAGCGACACGCTGCATTTATTGGTCTCCGATCTGCTGGACACCATGCGCGCCGCCAATGGCGCCGGCCTGGCCGCGCCGCAAATTGGGGTCGATCTGCAAGTGGTGGTTTTTGGCTCCGGCGAAGCCAACCCCCGTTACCCGGACCGCGAACTCGTTCCCCGTACCGTGTTGGTCAACCCTGTGATCACGCCCATCAACGACGCAACAGACAACGACTGGGAAGGCTGCTTGTCGGTACCCGGAATGCGCGGCATGGTTCCGCGTTTTACCCACATTCGCTACACCGGCTTTGACCCCTATGGTGACCCCATCGACCGCACTGTAGACGGCTTTCACGCCCGCGTGGTGCAACACGAATGCGACCACCTGTGGGGCAAGCTCTACCCCATGCGCATGACCGACTTTTCGCAGTTTGGATTTACCGAAGTTTTATTTCCGGGCTTGGTGGATACGCAAGACGATTAGCCCGTAGCTGTGGCATCAAGCCACAGCGAGCATCTGCACATTTTTCAGGCTGTCTTTTATTTCAATTTGCGCCAGCTTCAAGTCATAGGTGGCTTGCAGATTGAGCCAGTATTGCGGGGTTTGGCCCAATGCGCGGCCTAAACGCAAAGCCAACTCCGCTGTCACTGGGCGATCCCCTTTGAGCAAATGCGATACGCGCATGGCTGAAACGCCGATCGCTGCGGCAAACGCGACCTGGGTAATGGCTAATTCCTCCATGGTTTCACGAAGAAATTCACCAGGGTGGATGGCAGGCATGCCATTCAGAAGGTTTTTACTCATATTTGTTACTCCTTAGTGGTAGTCCACAATTTCAACATCATGCGCTTGTCCGTGCGTAAACCGAAAGCACAAGCGCCAACGGTCATTGACACGAATGCTCCATTTGCCCGCCAAATCTCCAGTCAACGCCTCCAAGCGGTTGGACGGCGGCACCCGCAAGTCGTCTATTTCTGTGGCTGCGTGAAGCTGCGTCAAGCGCATGACTGCCCGTTTCAGAATCTCCGGCGGGAAACGACGTGATTTACCAGTAGCAAACAAGCTTTCCGTTTCAGCGCTGGCAAAACTTTCGATCATAGCATAAATTATAAACAAATTGTTTATGAGTGCAATGGTATTTTGGTTTTACCGAAGTTTTATTTCCGGGCTTGGTGGATACGCAAGACGATTAGGTGGGAGTGGAATGCTCAATCCCTTGCGCATTGAACGCCATCACTTTCTCTTAATCGCCAAAGCCACTTCCCGAACCAACTCTGGCCCCTTGTAAATCAACCCGGTGTAAATCTGAAGCACGTCGGCGCCGGCTTCGATTTTGCTGAGTGCGTCTTTGCCGCTCAAGATGCCGCCTACGCCGATGATGGGGAAGGCGGGGCCTAGGACGCTGCGCAGTTGGCGTATGACTTGGTTGCTCTTTTCTAGCACTGGCCCGCCCGAGAGGCCGCCGGCTTCTTCGCTGTGCGTTTGGCCTTTGACGGCGTTGCGACTGAGGGTGGTGTTGGTGGCGATGACGCCGTCGATGCGGTGGCGCACGAGGGTTGCGGCAATGGTTTCGATCTGCTCGGCCTCTAAATCAGGAGCGATTTTTAAAAACAGGGGAACGGTCTTGCCGTGTTGCTTTGCCAAAGCTTCGCGCTTGGCGGCAAGCGCCGAGAGAAGTTGGTCTAGGGCGGCGTCGCTTTGAAGGTCGCGCAGGTTTTTGGTGTTGGGGCTGGAGATGTTGATGGTGACGTAGTCAGCATGGGGGTACACGCCTTCGAGGCAGGTGAGGTAATCATCCGTCGCGCGTTCCATAGGCGTGGTGGCATTTTTTCCGATATTGAGGCCAAGCAAGAGCGCGGGGTTGTTGCTTTGGCGCAGCGCCGAGCGTTGAACGTTGGCGATAAAGGCCTCTAAGCCGCCGTTGTTAAAGCCTAAGCGGTTGATAAGGGCGTGGGCCTCTGGCAGTCGAAACATGCGCGGCTTGGGGTTGCCGCTTTGTGCCAAGGGGGTGACGGTGCCGACTTCCACAAAGCCAAAGCCCATCGCGCCCAAGCCGTCAATGCACCGGGCGTTTTTGTCCAAGCCCGCGGCCAAGCCCACGCGGTTGGGAAAGCGCAGGCCCGCCAGGGTTACGGGATCGCTCACCGGCGTATTGGCGTACGCATGCTGCAAAGGCGTTCCTTGGGTTCGCGCGATGGCAGC
>CANJNX010000153.1 GCA_947475495.1 Comamonadaceae bacterium
CCCTGCCCTGCGCTTTGAATGCGTGGGCCAAAGCGGCAATGTGGGTGGACTTGCCAGCGCCGTCAATACCCTCAAAACTGATAAATAAACCGCTCATTTTTGGTACTTTTCAACTGTGTTTATTTGCCGCGTTGGTATTTATTGACTGCACGGTTGTGTTCGTCAAGGGTTTCGCTAAAGGCGCTGGTGCCGTCGCCTCGGGCTACAAAGTACAAGGCTTTGGTAGCCGCTGGGTGGGTTGCGGCCCAGAGGGCTTGGCGCCCGGGCATCGCAATCGGCGTTGGCGGTAGACCTGAGCGAGTGTAGGTGTTGTAGGGCGTATCGCTTTTCAAATCATTTTTCCGCAAATTGCCGTCAAATGCCTCCCCCATTCCGTAAATCACAGTGGGGTCGGTTTGCAAGCGCATCCCTAACAGCAAGCGATTGTTAAATACGGCAGAGATGTGGGGCTGATCCGCTACGCGCCCCGTTTCCTTTTCGACAATACTTGCCAGTATCAATACTTGGTCGGGCGATTGCAGCGGCACGGCAGGATTGCGCTGGCTCCAGGCCAATGCGAGTTTGGTATCCATCGCCCGCATGGCGCGCTGGAGGACAGCCAGGTCGGTGGAGCCTTTGGAATAGGTGTAAGTATCAGGAAAAAAACGGCCTTCCGGGTGAACGCCTTCGCGGCCCAAGCGTTGCATTAGCTCGGAGTTACCGAGTTGGGCGGATTCGGGTTTCAATTGTTCGGCTTTTGCCAGGGCAACACGTACTTGCGTAAAAGTCCAGCCTTCCACCAGCGTCACGCTGCGAAGGGCTTCGTCTCCTTGAACCAGCTTTTGCAGCAAAGCCCGCGGGCTCACCTGGCCTTCTAATTCGTAGCTGCCTGCGCGAATTAGCCGTGCGTCTCCTGAAAATCTGAACCAAAAGTACAGCAAACGGGGGTGCAGAGGGATGCCGGCCTTGGCGGCCACTTGGGCCACTTCGCGGGGAGAGGTTCCAGGCTCGATCGACAAATCGACAACGCCTTGGCGAAGGCTCACTGGATGATTGACCCACCAAAAGCAAGCGCCTGCTATCGCAAAGCAGCCCAGCAGGACCGAAATAAGAAAAGTACGCAAAGCCCGTCGCCTCTGTATGGACAAAACAGAATCATAGTGCAAGCCCTGTGGATGAAAAAGACCCACTTCAGAGCAAAAATTTGTAAGCATAAATTGACCAGGATCAAGCAAACCAATTTTTCTAGGCTTCAAGGCACTTTTCAGGCTCTGGAGAGGTTCAAGATTCGGAGTATTCGAAAAAGCAAGGGCGCGCATTTTTTTGCGCCTGCGCCTTGAACCCACATTGATGAGCACGATGAGCACCCACATAACCGACCCAGCCGACCCCGTTTCCAATTTATTGGCGATGTGTTCGCGCTCTGGCTTAAAAACATGGAGCCTGATGGGGCAAACGCTGATTCCTGTGGTTCAAGGCGGTATGGGGATCGGGGTGTCCGCGGGATCGTTAGCCGGTTCTGTTGCAAGGCAAGGCGGGGTTGGAACCATCTCTGCGGTGGATTTGCGGCGCTTGCACCCCGATTTAATGGCCTTAACGGCACACCTCGACAAAGAACCCGATGCAAAAGCACGCATTGAGTCAGCCAACTTAGAGGCTTTGTCACGCGAAATCACCAAGGCCCGCAGTTTGTCTCTTGGTCACGGCAAGATCGCAGTCAACATCATGAAAGCCGTAGGGCAATACCAAGCCTATGTGGAGACATCCATGGCCTGCGGTGTCGATGCCTTGGTCGTGGGGGCAGGTTTGCCCTTGGACTTGCCGGAATTGGTGCGCAATTATCCCAACGTGGCTTTGATTCCGATTCTGTCCGATGCCCGTGGCGTTCAGCTCTTGGTTCGCAAATGGGAGAAGAAAGGCCGCTTGCCAGACGCCATTGTGATTGAACACCCCCGCTTGGCCGGTGGCCATTTGGGTGCGGCCAAAGTCGCTGACCTGCAAGACACCCGCTTTGACTTTGATGTGGTGCTCCCGCACGTTTTAGAATTTTTTAAAGCATCCGGCTTGGAAGGAAAAATCCCCTTGATTGCTGCCGGTGGTATTTCAAGCCGCGAAGACATCGTGCGGCTCCAAGCCTTGGGCGCAGCAGCTGTGCAACTGGGCACCGCCTTCGCTGTCACCCAAGAGTGCGATGCGGCGCTCGCCTTCAAGCAGGTATTGGCTCGGGCGCAACCCGAGGATATGGTTGAATTTACCAGTGTGGCAGGGCTGCCTGCCCGCGCGGTGAGAACGCCGTGGCTGGATAAATACTTGCGCATTGAACCCAAGTTACAAAAAGCCGCCCATGTGAAGAAAAAGTGCAATATGTCTTTTGATTGTCTAACCCACTGCGGTTTGCGTGATGGTGTGGCAACCATGGGGCAGTTTTGCATTGACCAACAACTCGGCCACGCATTCGAAGGCGACGTTCATAAAGGACTCTTCTTTCGAGGGGCGGGAACACTTCCTTTTGGGAGCCAGATTCGCTCCGTCCAAGAATTAATGCAATGGCTTTGTGGTGGTATCCAACCCGCATTAGCAACCGAACTTACCCATGAAAAACAATGAATTCAAAGGCATGAAAGCCCCTCTTCAAAGCCAAGCCATCTCCGACGATGTTCTGCGCGAAAAGTACTTAAAACCCGGGGAAACGGGGGTCAGTGACTTGTATGCCCGGGTGGCCAAGGCCTTGGCATCCGTTGAGAGCGAAGCCAATCAAAAGAAATATGAAGCACTTTTTCTAAAGAACCTCTACCTTGGCGCAATTGGTGCTGGCCGCATCATGAGTTCAGCGGGTACCTCCATTCAAGCGACCTTGATCAATTGCTTTGTTCAACCCGTGGGTGACTGTATCCAAGGCACGGACGCCGATGGCTACCCTGGTATTTACGAGGCACTGCGCGAAGCGGCTGAGACCATGCGCCGCGGTGGCGGTGTGGGCTATGACTTTTCCAGAATTCGCCCACGCGGAGCCTACGTCAAAGGAACTGCATCTATCGCCTCCGGGCCATGCAGTTACATCAACGTCTTTGACCAATCGTGTTCTACGGTGGAAAGTGCAGGGGCACGCCGGGGCGCCCAGATGGGTGTATTGCGCATTGACCACCCCGACGTTTTGGAATTCATCAATGCCAAGCGAACGCCCGGACGGTGGAACAACTTTAACGTCTCGGTCGCCGTGAGTGATGCGTTCATGGACGCATTGCAAACCGGTAAAACCTGGCAACTGGTGCACCAAGCCAAGCCTTGTGATGCCAAGTTAAATGATGGCGCAATTCAGCGTGATGATGGCCAATGGATTTACCAAACCTTGCCTGCGCAAGACCTGTGGGATGCCATCATGCGCTCAGCCTATGACTTTGCCGAGCCAGGCATTTTATTTTTAGACCATATTAATCGCGATAACAACCTGCGGGCAAGCGAATCCATTGCTGCTACCAATCCGTGTGGCGAGCAGCCGCTTCCGCCCTATGGCTGCTGTGATCTGGGCCCGGTGATCTTGCCGCAGTTTGTTCGCCATCCTTTCTCTATTGGCGAGACAGCGCAGTTTGACTTTTCCGCTTTCGAAGGCGCGGTTGCATTGCAAGTGCGGGCCTTAGACAACGTGTTGGATCTCACCTTTTGGCCTTTGAAGCAGCAGCAAGAAGAAGCCATAGCCAAACGCCGTATTGGTGTGGGGTTTACCGGCTTGGGCAACGCTTTGGCAATGTTGTGCCTGCGCTATGACCAGCCTGAAGGCCGCGACATGGCCGCCCGGATTGCAGAATCGATGCGCAATGCCGCCTACACAGCGTCGGTTGCGCTGGCGCAAGAAAAAGGCGCTTTCCCCCTCTTTGACGCAGACAGTTATTTGTTGGTCGATAACTTCACCAGCCGTTTGCCTGAGGCTCTCAAAGCATCCATTCGAACGCATGGCATTCGCAACAGCCATTTGTTATCGATCGCCCCCACTGGCACGGTC
>CANJNX010000154.1 GCA_947475495.1 Comamonadaceae bacterium
CCACGGTGGGTGGCCAGATCAAAAGCCACCGAGACGCCTTGCCCGCCAGCGGCCAAAGCTTTTTTATAAAACGCATTGGATTCTTCGGCGGTTGAAAACCCTGCATATTGGCGAATCGTCCAAGGACGAACGGCATACATCGTGGCTTGCGGGCCCCGCACATAAGGCTCAAAACCGGGCAAGGTGTCCGCGTGTGCCAAGTCGGCGGTGTCTGCAGCCGTATACAAGGGCTTGACGGAAATGCCATCGGGCGTGATCCAGTTGAGCGCTTCCACATTCCCACCAGGCGCTGATTTGGCAGCCGCCATGGCCCAACTCTCAAGGCTTGTGGATTTGAATTCTGGGGTCTGAGCGGTCATAGGTTTTCACTTTGGTCAGGTTGCAGCGGGCATCATCAATACTGGCTGCGAGTTTACATTATTTATAATTATTGATTCAAAATATGAATTGCAGCTTACAATTAAAACCCATGCAAGCCAAAACCAGCGCATTAGCCGCTTTACCGTCTCTGTCACCGCGCGCCCTCTACGAAGAGGTGGCGGAGTTACTGCGCCAGCGTATTTTCAAACGGGAAATGGAGCCGGGAAGTTGGATTGACGAGCTCAAACTGGCCCAGGCCTATGGAATCAGCCGCACCCCCCTGCGTGAAGCCTTGAAAGTACTGGCGGCGGAAGGACTGGTCACCATGAAGGTCCGGCGCGGGGCCTATGTAACAGAAGTCTCCGCGACCGATATGGCAGATGTGTACCACTTGCTCAGTTTGCTTGAAAGCGATGCAGCCGGCGTGGTGGCGCAAAAAGCCAGCGCTTCTGAATTGGCAGAACTGCAAAACCTGCACGCCGAGCTAGAAGCTTCCGCCTTGCCAGGCGTCGTCAATGCGGACCAGTTTTTTGCCATCAACGAGCGCTTTCACATGCGGCTGCTTGCGATCGCCAACAACCGCTGGCGTGACCAAATGGTGGCCGACCTGCGCAAGGTCATGAAACTCAACCGCCACAACTCCTTACTCAAAAGTGGGCGCATGCAAGAGTCGCTCAGCGAGCACCAAGCGTTGATGGCGGCGCTAGAAAAACGCGACGTCGCTTTGAGCGTTCAAAAAATGCAAGCCCACTTCGCCAATGGCTTAGAAGCGGCAGCCTGAGCCGCTTAATTCACTTCCCGCGTATCCGCTGGCACTTCTGCGCCAAGCCGTAAGGCCTCTCGCGCGATTTGCATGACCTCCTGCGGGGGAAGCGGTTTGAGCTTGTGATTGCTCCACACTTGCCGCCACAAACGGGCACCACGCTGCCCGTGGTGCAGCCCGAGCATATGTCGGGCAATCGCATACCAGGGACAACCGTCTTCCTTGAACGCACGCTCCATATAGGCCACCATGGCCTCTTCAATACCTTCACGCGTGAGTGAGCGTGGCGTTTCGCCGTAAAACTCCGCGTCCCAGGTACTCATTAACCAAGGGGTGTGGTAGGCCGCCCGACCGACCATCACGCCGTCTGCGTACTGCAGATGCTCGGTGATCTGGGCGTTGGTGGTAATGCCGCCATTGACTGAAATAATGAGATCAGGAAAGTCATGTTTGAGTTGGTAAGCCAATTCATAACGCAAAGGCGGAATTTCGCGGTTCTCTTTGGGCGAGAGGCCTTGCAACCAGGCATTGCGGGCATGCACGCTAAAAACCCGGCAACCCGCATCACTGACCTGCCCTACAAAATCACGAACAAAGCTGTAGCTTTCATCTTTATCAATACCAATGCGGTGCTTCACGCTGACGGGAACATCCACGGCGTCAACCATGGCCTTCACACAATCAGCCACCAAAGCGGGCTCTTTCATCAAACACGCGCCAAAAGCGCCACGCTGAACCCGCTCTGACGGGCAACCGCAGTTCAGATTGATTTCGTCATAGCCCCATTGCTCACCAATACGGGCCGCCTGGGCCAGGTCATCGGGCTCGCTGCCGCCAAGCTGCAGGGCAACAGGGTGTTCTTCTTCGTTAAATCGCAAATGGCGGTGGGCGTCCCCATGGATCACAGCACCCGTGTTAACCATCTCGGTGTACAGCAGGGTGTGCTGACTCAGAAGCCGGTGAAAAAAACGGCAATGGCGGTCGGTCCAATCCATCATCGGAGCAACCGATAAACGCCAGCGGTGATTGGGAGGACATTGCATACGCCCTGATTATCGTTATTCTTCGAATCAGAAAGTGCGCACATTCACTAACAAACGATATGATGGTTTTCAACAAACCAAGAACAGGATTTCGACATGAGCGATACAACCATTTGGTGGCTGGTCACAGGGGGGCTGGTGGCGATAGAACTCACCAGCGGCAGCTTTTATTTATTGATGCTTGCCACTGGCGCTGCCGCCGCAGCGCTGGCAACATACGCCGGCGTGGGGTTCAACGGGCAATTGGTCATTGCCGGTGGCGTAGGCGGTTTGGCGGTGGTGTGGTGGAGCATTTACCGCAAACGCCACCCCGGACTGGGCGCTTCAAGCAGTCCAGAACAACACCTCGACATTGGCGAGACGGTCCAGGTGGAGGCGTGGGACGAACAAGGCAGCGCCGACGTCAAACACCGTGGCGCCAACTGGAAAGCGGTATGTGCGGATCGCCATGCTTTACAAACAGGCTTGCACCGCATCCAAGGTATTGAGGGCAATCGCCTCGTGCTTGAGAAAATCTAAAACACATTTTAAAAAGGGAGTCACCATATGGAACTGGCATTTGTTTTCTTGGCCATCGCGGTCTTATTTATTATTAAAACCGTCAAGGTCGTCCCGCAGCAACAATCTTGGGTGGTCGAGCGGCTTGGCAAGTACTACGCCAGCCTCACCCCCGGCTTGAACTTTGTGGTTCCCTTTGTTGACAAAGTGATTCAAAAGCACAGCTTGAAAGAAATCCCGCTGGATGTTCCCAGCCAAATTTGCATCACCCGCGACAACACGCAGCTGCAAGTCGACGGAATTTTGTACTTTCAGGTGACCGATCCGCGTTTGGCCAGTTACGGGTCTTCCAACTACATCATCGCAGTAACGCAGTTGGCGCAAACCAGTTTGCGCAGCGTGATCGGCAAGTTGGAACTTGACAAAACCTTTGAAGAGCGTGACATCATTAACGCCCAAGTCGTGGCTGCGATTGACGAAGCCGCGCTCAACTGGGGTGTCAAAGTCTTGCGTTACGAAATCAAAGACCTGACTCCGCCGAAAGAAATTTTGCATGCCATGCAATCGCAAATTACCGCCGAGCGTGAAAAGCGGGCCTTGATTGCAGCTTCCGAAGGCCGCAGGCAAGAACAAATCAATATCGCTACCGGTGAACGCGAAGCGTTTATCGCCCGCTCCGAAGGTGAAAAGCAAGCCGCTATCAACAAAGCCCAGGGTGATGCCGCAGCCATCACAGCTGTGGCCGATGCAACCGCACACGCCATTGAACGCATTGCCGCAGCCATTGAAAAACCCGGTGGCGAGCAAGCCGTTCAACTCAAAATTGCCGAACAAGCCGTGCAGGCCTATAGCAAGGTAGCCCAAGACGCCAGCACCACACTCATTGTTCCGGGGAATATGACGGAGGTGTCCACGCTGATTTCCTCAGCCATGCAAATGATTAACAACGGGAAAAAATAGCGCTTACACCGTGGCGCACCACGGCGCGGTGTTGTTGACCAAGCCCATCCACAAGGCCCACGCTGCACTCGCGGCCAAAGCCGCACCCGCCAAGCGCACGCCCCAGTCTCCGGAGCCCGGAATGTGGGGGCTGCCGCGCAGGCGCAACCAAACCCAAGGGGCTGCTGTCATGGTCACACTGGTGCCGATGGCAAAAGCCGCCATGACCGCAGCGCCGCCAAGCACACTGCCAGCCAAAGCCGCCACCAACAAAGCCGAGTACAACAAGCCACAAGGAAGCAGCGCCCACAAGGTGCCAAGCAACAAGGGTGCGCCTCCACGTTGCAGGCCAAACCCCCGAACC
>CANJNX010000155.1 GCA_947475495.1 Comamonadaceae bacterium
AGCCATTCCACACACCAGCATTTCATCAGCGCCAGCGCCAATATGCGGCAAGATGACTTTGGAAAAGCCATTCCATGCAGCTTGGGGGCAGGTATGCAAACCCCGAGCACGAGCGGCCACCATGATGCTTTGCAAAAAACCACCGTAATCGACAAGCGAACCGCGCCCCATCACTTTGTCAACGGTAAACATCAAACCCACAGGAGCATCAAAAAATCGAAAGTTACGTTGGTGCTGTTGGTGCATTTGGTCTTTGTCTGCTTTGCCAATGCCTAACAAGCCATACAAACCCCAGCCGTTTTCGCGCCGACGGTCTATATAGGGACTCACCCATTTTTGAGGGTAGTAGTCGTACTCTTCCACATATTGCGCCGCCAGTTCTGGGTTGGCCCGCATGGCATCATGAATCGTACAAACTTTGTCCACCAAGGTTTTGCGGCTTTCGCCTTGCAATACATAGACCTTCCAAGGCTGGCAGTTGGTACCTGATGGTGCCCGACTCGCCACCTGTAAAACGGACTCCAGCGTCTCTCGACTGACCGGTTGATCTGTAAATGCCCTGGTGGACATTCGCGAGGTAATGGCAGCATCAACGACAGATGGCTCAAGAACGGCTGAACTCATAGCAAGGGTTCCAATACAGTTTTAAGTTTTTCAGGCAGAGGGACCGGGACTCGCGTCACGGCATCGACATACACATGGACAAAATGCCCTTGGGCTACAGCAAGCGCGCTTTGCCCAAAAATCGCAAGCGCATAGCGCACGCTGGACGTTCCCATTTTTTCAACACGAAGCCCTACTGTAATAGGCTCTGGAAAAGCCAAGGGGGAAAAGTAGTTGCAATGGGTCTCAACCACCAGGCCAATCGTCTCACTATTGTGAATATCCAAAGCCCCCTGCTCTATTAAATAGGCATTCACCGCGGTGTCAAACCAGCTGTAGTAAACCACGTTATTCACATGCCCATAGGCATCGTTGTCGCTCCAGCGGGTGGTGATGGGGCGCAACACGCGGTAAGCGCTTCGGTTTTCAGCTTGGGGTTTGTCCATACCGCAGATTAGACCTTTGATTTTGCCTCTTTAAGCGCTGTTCGTAGAGATAAAAGTCGTCTTTAAACATCCGAGAACATGGATTTCAAAAAATAGTTTTGAGAAATTCACCAATAAAATCATAGACTTAGAAAAAAATGTGACTTTTTTGCTGCATTGCAACAAAAAAGTCTTGCAAAGCCCAAATTGCTGCCTATAATTCACTCATGCTGCACTGCAACATATCGAGGCCAGGGGCCAAGTGACGGAGCAGATAGTGTTTTGATCTTTAACTTTTGGAGTATTTATATGTTGACCGTAGAACAAATCGTCGCCGCCCAACGCGCTAATGTTGAAACCCTTTTTGGCTTGACACACAAAGCCTTTGAAGGCGTAGAAAAAATCGTTGAATTGAACCTGACTGCTTCTAAAGCGGCTTTGTCTGAGGCTTCTGGCCACACACAAACCATGCTCAGCGTGAAAGACGCACAAGAGTTGTTGGCTTTGCAATCTGGCTTGCTGCAACCTTTGAGCGAAAAAACAGCTGCTTACAGCCGCCACCTGTATGACATCGCTACCGGTGCAAGCTCTGAGTTTACTAAGTCGGTTGAAGGCCAAGCTGCTGAAGCGCAAAAGAAATTTGCTGCTTTGGTTGATACCGCTTCTAAAAACGCACCTGCTGGCTCTGAGTCCGCTGTTGCTGTGATGAAAAGCGCTATCTCTGCTGCCAACAATGCTTTGGAATCCGTACAAAAAGCAGTCAAGCAAGCAACCGAAGTGGCTGAAGCCAACTTCAATGCAGTGGCTGCCAGCGCAACCCAAGTAACGAAAACAGCAACTGCTAAAAAGCGTTAATTGAAAAGTGGCTTCGGAGTCGAAATAATTTTCAGACTCCGAGGCGATGCAAGGGAAAACCCTGAGATAATTTGGCTATTGAGAAACACCCGTGTTTCTATTTGGTTGTCTCCTCGGATTCTTTCGAAACCTCTAGGTTCAGGGATCCCTTCAAGGCCTCGTTGCAAAACGAGGCCTTTTTTTTCGCTGCATGCAAGCTATTCTTTAACGTGATTTAGCCGCTATTGCCGAACGCAACTGCGGCAAGGCTTGGAGCATGGCTTGTCGGCCAGCTTCTATCGAGCGTTTACGCGAACTGAAGTCAGAACTCGAGACGCCAGTCAACACCGGGCGAACCACCACGTCGGCATCTTTGAGCTCAAATCCGTTGATGCTTTTACCCATGATGCTAAAGGTTTGCAAAAGAATCTCAATGGTTCCGCTGGCCGAACTCCCCTCCGGTGGGCTCGATATGTCCACAGCAATCACCAACTCCGCCCCCATTTTTCTGGCTGCACGCACCGGAACGGGGGAAGACAATCCGCCGTCCACATAGTCATGGCCATTGATTTTCACAGGCGTAAAAACGGCGGGTACTGCACTTGACGCACGGACAGCCGTCCCGGTATCGCCGCGCTGAAATAGCATGTCGTTGCCGGAGTTGAGATCGGTAGCCACAATACCCAAGGGCAAGGGCATCGCTTCAATGAGCTTTTGCCCCACTTGGGCGTTGACATACTTCGCCAATGCTTCACCGCGCAACACACCGCGCCCAAAAAACGGAAGCGTCCAATCGGCGATCGTGGACTCGTCCATGCTCTCTGCTACTTTTTGAAGTTGCGCGCCATTTTTCCCACTCGCATACAAGGCAGCGACCAAACTCCCCGCGGATGTACCGGTGACTAGCACAGGGCTTATTCCTGCTTCCTCAAGCACTTGAATGACCCCAACATGGGCGAATCCGCGGGCCGCCCCGCCGCCAAGTGCCAATCCAATTTTGGGTGGGGTTTTAGGAACGGTCACGCTGACTGTTGGCTCCTTTACAGGCGCATTGGGTGGCGCACTGGCACAACCGAACAGCACCATCGACGTCGTCCAAAGAAACAAATGAAATAGAATTTTTTGCATGGTTTATCCAACAGCCCTGTGACACAATAGATTGCTAATTACCAAAGAAAAAGAGAACGCACCATGTCCCGTCAAAGCATTTGGGCCTCCAAGGTTGCAGCCCTTGTGCAATCAGGCAATAGCCAAGCGGCATTGGCGCAAATCAAAGTGGCACCGACTGTCAAAGACGTCAAACAATTGCGTGACTTACTCTTAAAAAACAAACTGTTAGCGGCCAATCCCAATGTGGATAGTGCTACATCTGACCAAATTGTGGCACTCTCTGCACCTCGCCTGCACCGGTCGCCCTGAGCGAAACAACACAGACGGGCGATGACCCGTACTGGTATCAAAACTATGGCAGCCAATCCAAGGCTTGCATATAGTCTGCAGACACCATCAAATCGTCCCAGGGCCTCGCCATACTTTGGGGCAACAAGCGCCAACGCCGCTCTTCGCTGCTATCGCTGGCCTGCCAGCGCCCTTGGATTTGCGCTTGCGTCAAACCGGCAATAAGCGCATCGATGGGAGAGGTTTCTCCTTGCTTAAGTGGCAAGGATTGGTTGCATAAAAGAACCAAATCACAACCGGCATGAAGTGCGGCAATGGCGGCGTCGGTGTAGCTCAACTGCTGGCCATCAATATACCGAGCGGCCGCCATCGACAAATCATCGCTAAATATGGCACCGGTAAATCCCAACTCGCCTCGCAATACATCTTGGAGCCAAACCCGTGAAAAACCGGCAGGTCGCGAATCTACTTTGGGATAAATCACGTGGGCTGGCATCACGCTATCAAGCGCAGTACCCAACCAACGGTAAGGGGCAGCGTCCTCTTTCAAAATAAGGGAGCGGGTTCGGCGATCTATGGCGGTGGCAACATGCGAATCTGCTTTGGCAAAACCGTGGCCAGGAAAGTGTTTCCCGCAGTTGCCCATGCCACTTTTTAAGAGCCCATGCATCACACTTTTAGCCAAGAGGC
>CANJNX010000156.1 GCA_947475495.1 Comamonadaceae bacterium
AGCACGGGCAGTGTGAAGTAAGTGTTGTGAACGCTGCGCTGCTTGCCGCGCTTGCCGTGCACGGGGTCCACTTCTAATCCAGCTTGGATACTCGCCACCACGGTTTTTTGACCGGGGATGATCCAGAAAAATACATTGGCGCTCATGCTGGTCGCCATCATGGCGCCCACAATGAGAAATGCGGCGCGGCCTGCAAACCAGTGGCACGCCAACCACGTTGCCCCACACACCATCACCGCAACCAATGCCCCTACGATGGCGTCGCCGTGTTTGCGCTCTCCAAAGATTCTGCAAATGGCGTCATAGGCCAACCAAAAAACCACCAAAAATCCCAGGGCCACGCCCACGGCGGATGCAGGCGCCCAATCCATCACGGATTTGTCGATGAGATAGGTACTCGCGTTCCAAAGGTAGGAGATCGTGAAAAGCGAAAAGCCTGTTAGCCACGTGCTGTAGCTTTCCCAATAAAACCAATGCAATTGGGCAGGCAACTGCGGCGGGCGAACTGCGAACTTCACGGGGTGGTAAAACCCCCCGCCATGCACGGCCCAAAGCTCACCACTAACCCCTTGGCGTTGCAGCTCAGGGTCTGTGGGCGGTGTCAAACTGCTGTCTAAAAACACAAAGTAAAACGACGAGCCAACCCAAGCGATTGCAGTAATCACGTGAACCCAACGCAACAGCAAGTTGCCCCAGTCCAATAAATAACTTTCCATGGTGTGCTTTTCTCCTCGTTAGAAATTGTATACAGTTTAGCGGGGCTTCAACGCCAAACTAAGTCCCCATGCGCAACAACTGGGCTGCAACCGCCACCGCAATGACTTCTGGGCGTTTGTCATGGATGCCGTCTATCCCAATCGGGCAGGTAACGTGGGCTAGTTCCTCGGGCGTAAACCCCTTGGCTTCTAAGCGGTGCCGAAAAGTGGCCCATTTGGTTTTGCTGCCGATCAGCCCAATGAATGGCAGATCCGCTTGTGCTCTTTGGCGCAGCAAACATGCGGCAACAATATCCAAATCCTCTGCGTGGCTGAAACTCATGATGAGTACGCGAGACTGTGGTGCCAAGTCTGCCACAGCCGCATGCACCGGGTTGGAATGCTCACAACTTATGCCAGGCGGGATGTCTTGCGGAAAGATCTCATCGCGACTGTCAATCCATGTGACATCCATGGGCAAGGTCGATAAGACCTTTGCCAACGCCGTTCCCACATGGCCGCCACCAAACAAGGCCACCGGACTCTTTTTTTCCTCTAAGCGCGGCGCCAGGTTCTCGGCGTCAGCCGCACCTACACACTCAAAGCGCAACTCGACCTCCCCGCCACAACACTGGCCTAAACTCGGCCCCAAAGAAAACCGCCGAATGTCCATACCGCCGGGCACATGGGCCATTGCACGGGCATGATTGATGGCATCGAGTTCGAGCCGCCCCCCGCCAATGGTGGCCACCAAAGAATTCGGGAAAACACCCATCCACGTTCCCGCACCCCGGGGGACAGACCCTCGGGTGGCTTGCACAAGTACCCAAACCGCGTTACTGTGTGCGAGTTGGCTTAAAAATTGAGACGCATGACTTCGCATGAAAGTTCTCTTAAGATGGATAAAACGATAAATCGTTGGAGATGCAACATGAATTCACTCTCTCACCCTGTCGCACTGCGCATTGGAGCCTTGGTATGCGCAGGGTTTTCTTTGTTTGTTATCGGCTGCGCCAACGCGCCCAAGACACCGGTTGCCATCGTACCCGCACCCCAAGTTGCGACTCCCAAAGAGGTGCCACCGACCTACATCTCGCAAGCCCCCAGCCCGCGCGAATACCGCCGTGATGCCGCCTCGCACCTTTACAAAAAACTCAACGATCGGATTTACCAAGGAAAAATGCCGCCTTTGTTGCAAGCCGTTGGCGTGTTGCAAGTCGATATCGGGCCGCGTGGCGAAGTCACCGAAGTGCGCTGGATGCGTGCGCCTGACCATGCCCCAGCGGTCATGGCGGAAATTGAGCGGGCAGTCAAAGATGCCGCCCCTTACCCTGCCCCCATCAAGATGGGTCGGGTCACCTATACCGACACCTGGCTTTGGCACAAGAGCGGCCGCTTTCAGTTAGATACCTTGTCAGAAGGTCAGCTGTAATTTAAGAACCCCGGTAGGTCGAGTAACTCCACGGGCTGACCAATAAAGGCACGTGGTAGTGCTGCGTTGCATCGGCAACACCAAAATCCAAACCCACGTGGTTTAAGAAAGCCGGTTCAGGCAAGGCCACGCCTCGTGCTTTGAAATACGCAGCCACCTCAAAAACCAAACGGTAGGTTCCGGCTTTTAGGGCGGCGTGGTCAAACAGCATGCCGTCGGGGTTGCGCCCATCGCTGTTGAGAACAAACTGTTTGACCAAGGTGGCCGCTGCGCTGGGGCTTGCACTGTTCGTGCTGTAAAGCGCAACGCGCATCCCAGAGGCCGGGGCGCCGTGCATGGTGTCTAAAACGTGGGTGCTGAGTCCCATAGCAACTCCTTGGAGAAACACTTGAAAATTCAAACCGAAGTGTATACACTTTTGACGGATTACCGCTATCATTATCCGTATGGAAAACGCCACGCCCACTGGATTCATTGTTGACGCCCTGACACGCTCGATTGTGGAACACCGTCTGCTGCCCGGATCCAAATTGGTAGAACAAAAACTCGCCGACCAATTTGGTGTTTCGCGCACCCTGATACGACAAGCCTTATTTCGTCTGTCACAAAACCGTTTGGTTCGCATGGAACCGGCACGCGGGGCTTTTGTTGCTGCACCCTCGGTGGAGGAGGCACGCCAAGTTTTTTCGGTGCGCCGCATGTTAGAAGCCGGGATGGTTCGCTCATTGATTGCCGACCTGAAACCCCAACATATCAAAGCATTGAAAGACCATATCAAACTCGAAGGTGCTGCCATTGGCGAGGGGGATATCTCTAGCCGCACTGAATTGCTTGGGGATTTTCATGTGCTAATGGCCAAGCTCATTGGCAACACTGTGCTGGCGCAAATGCTCGGTGACCTGAACTCGCGCTGCGCACTCATCACCATGATGTACCAAAGCGACCAAGAAGCCGCCCACTCCCAAGAAGAGCACATCGCCATTGTGAACGCCATCCACGCCCGTGACGAGGCTCTCGCTTTGCGTTTGCTTGACGAACACCTGTGCCATGTTCAAGCCGCTTTAATCCCTGCCTCTTCCCCTTCCTCATCCCAAAGCTGACTATGAAACATTACGACTCCACCGCTGCCTACCCTCGTGACCTTATCGGCTATGGCAGCCAAGCGCCGCATCCGCAGTGGCCTGGCCAGGCCCGGGTCGCTGTTCAGTTTGTACTTAACTATGAAGAAGGCGGCGAGAACAGTGTCTTGCACGGAGATGCAGGGTCTGAGCAGTTTTTGTCGGAGATGTTCAATCCCCCAGCCTTTGCGGATCGGCATATCAGCATGGAAGGGATTTACGAATACGGCTCCCGTGCAGGGGTCTGGCGCATTCTTCGCGAATTCGAAAAGCGCAAACTGCCGCTGACCGTCTTTGGCGTTGCCACAGCCTTGCAAAAAAATCCGGAACTCTGTTCTGCATTCCAAGAACTGGGCTACGACATCGCCTGCCATGGCTTGAAGTGGATCCATTACCAAAATATCGACGAGGCAACTGAGCGCGAACATATGGCGCAGGCCATGCAGATCATGCAAACCCTCACCGGCGAGCGTCCCTTGGGCTGGTACACCGGGCGCGACAGCCCCAATACGCGCCGCTTGGTCGCCGACTTTGGGGGCTTTGAATACGACAGCGACTACTACGGCGATGACCTGCCCTTTTGGATGCAGGTGAAGAAAAGCGATGGAACCACCGCGCCCCAACTCATCGTGCCCTACACCTTGGACTGCAACGACATGCGCTTTGCCTTGCCGCAGGGCTATTCGCATG
>CANJNX010000157.1 GCA_947475495.1 Comamonadaceae bacterium
GACAAAGACGGCGCGTTGCGC
Source organism: Comamonadaceae bacterium (assembly GCA_947475495.1). Classification (GTDB taxonomy): domain Bacteria; phylum Pseudomonadota; class Gammaproteobacteria; order Burkholderiales; family Burkholderiaceae_C; genus Allorhodoferax. The sequence goes on from CANJNX010000157.1 coordinate 22, forward strand.
AAGCTCATGATGGACACGCTCGATGGCGACTACCAAGCAATGAAAGCCAACGACGGCGCCTATGTGCGTAAACACTTCTTTGGCAAAGACCCGCGCACGGCGGCGATGGTGGCGCACATGAGCGATGAAGAAATTTTCGAGTTGCGCCGCGGTGGTCACGACTCCAAAAAAGTCTACGCCGCTTACCACGCTGCGGTGAATCACAAAGGCCAGCCTACGGTCTTGCTCATTAAAACCGTCAAAGGTTTTGGCATGGGCAAAAGCGGTGAGGGCAAAAACAATGTCCACCAAACCAAAAAACTCACCGACGAAGACATCAAGGCCTTTCGCGACCGATTCAATATTCCTGTGCCAGACAGCCAAATCGCAGACATCCCTTTTTACAAACCGGCCGATGACACGCCCGAGATGCAATACCTGCACGAGCGTCGCAAAGCCTTGGGCGGCTATTTGCCGCACAGGCGCACCAAGGCCGACGAGCAATTCACGGTGCCCGCACTAGAGACCTTCAAGTCGGTTATGGAGCCCACGCCCGAGGGCCGCGAAATTTCCACCACCCAGGCCTATGTGCGTTTTTTAACGACCTTGCTGCGCGACCAAGCGCTCGGGCCGCGCGTGGTGCCTATTTTGGTGGACGAGGCGCGCACCTTTGGTATGGAAGGCCTGTTCCGACAAATTGGTATTTACAACCCAGCAGGTCAGCAGTACACGCCGGTCGACAAAGACCAAGTGATGTACTACCGCGAAGACAAGCAGGGCCAAATTTTGCAAGAAGGCATTAACGAAGCGGGTGGCATGAGCAGCTGGATTGCGGCGGCAACGAGTTACTCCACCAGCAACCGCATCATGGTTCCGTTCTACGTGTACTACTCGATGTTCGGCTTTCAACGCGTTGGTGACCTGGCCTGGGCTGCAGGCGATATGCAAGCCCGTGGCTTCTTGCTCGGCGGAACCTCGGGCCGCACCACGCTCAACGGTGAAGGCTTGCAGCACGAAGACGGCCACAGCCACATCATGGCCGGTACGATTCCCAATTGCATTTCCTACGACCCCACTTTTGCGCATGAAGTGGGCGTTATCTTGCACCACGGCCTCAAACGCATGGTGGAAAAACAAGACAACGTGTTTTACTACCTCACGCTGCTCAACGAAAACTACGCCATGCCGGGCCTGACAGCCGGCACGGAAGAGCAAATCATCAAAGGCATGTATTTGTGCAAACCCGGCGCTGCCAAAGCCAAGGGCGCCAAAGCCGACGGCAAGCGGGTGCAGTTGCTGGGCTCGGGAACGATTCTGCGCGAATCGATCGCGGCGCAAGAACTGCTGGCTGCCGATTGGGGGATTGAAGCCGACGTTTGGAGTTGCCCCAGCTTTAACGAACTGACCCGCGACGGGCAAGACGCAGAGCGCTTTAACCTCTTGCACCCACTGCAAACGCCCCGCGTTTCTTTTGTGGCGCAGCAGCTAGGCTCCCACGCGGGTCCGGTTGTAGCTTCCACCGACTATATGAAAGCCTACGCTGAGCAGATTCGGCCTTTCATTCCTAAGAACAGCGACGGATCCCACCGCAGCTTCAAAGTCTTGGGCACCGATGGCTTTGGGCGCAGCGACTTCCGTAGCAAGTTGCGTGAACACTTTGAAATCAACCGCCATTACATCGTGGTTGCCGCACTCAAAGCGCTCAGCGACGACGGACACCTACCGGCGAGCAAAGCGGCAGAGGCGATTGCCAAATACGGCATCAACGCCGACAAAATTAACCCGCTGTACGCGTAAACAACGGTATTGGAGACCCTTATGGCAACGATTGAAATACACGTCCCCGATATTGGCGACTTTGACGAAGTCACCGTGATTGAGCTGATGGTCAAACCAGGCGACACTGTGCGTGCTGAGCAAAGCCTCATTACCGTAGAAAGCGACAAAGCCTCTATGGAAATTCCTTCCTCTGCCGCTGGTGTGGTCAAGGAAGTCAAAGTCGCCTTAGGCGACAAGGTCAAACAAGGCTCTTTGGTGCTTTTGCTAGAAGCCGCTGCCGACACTGCAGCCGCCCCCGTTGCGGCGGCAGCTGCTGCCCCCACTGCTGTTGCTGCGCCTGTTGCAGAGCCAGCAAAGCCCGCCACGGCGACGCCTCCACAGGTCGCTGCGCCAACTGCAACGCCTGCTGCTGTAGCCCATACTGCGCTTGCATTGCCCTCCCACGTGCCGGGAGCGGCCCCCTTGGGCTTGCCGCATGCATCACCTTCGGTGCGTAAATTTGCGCGTGAATTGGGTGTGCCGCTGCAAGAAGTCAAAGGCAGCGGCAACAAAGGCCGTATCACTGAAGATGACGTTCAGGCGTTTACCCGCTCGGTGATGTCTGGCGCCATTCAAACCTTGGCGGCTGCGCAAAACAAAACGACTTCAGGTGGCGGTTCTGAACTCGGCCTCATCCCCTGGCCCAAGGTGGACTTTGCCAAGTTTGGCCCCATCGAGCGCAAAGAAATGGGCCGCATCAAGAAGATCAGCGGCGCCAACCTGTTGCGCAACGCGGTGATGATTCCGGCGGTGACCAACCACGACGATGCCGACATCACCGAGCTTGAAGACTTCCGTGTTTTAACCAACAAAGAAAACGAAAAGTTGGGTGTCAAAGTAACGATGCTGGCGTTCTTGATCAAAGCCTGCGTTGTTGCGCTCAAGAAGTTTCCAGACTTCAACAGCTCCTTGGATGGCGACGCGCTGGTTTATAAAAACTACTGGCATATTGGTTTTGCAGCCGATACGCCCAATGGATTGATGGTGCCTGTATTGAAAGACGCAGACAAAAAAGGCGTATTGCAAATCAGCACGGAGATGGGCGAGTTGGCGAAGAAAGCCCGCGAAGGCAAGCTAAGCCCCGCCGAGATGTCCGGCGCTACTTTCACCATTTCAAGTTTGGGTGGCATCGGTGGGCGCTATTTCACGCCCATCATCAACGCCCCTGAGGTGGCTATTTTGGGCGTGTGCAAAAGCCAGATGGAACCCGTCTGGGACGGCAAGGCTTTTCAGCCGCGCTTGATGTTGCCACTGAGCCTGACGTGGGACCACCGCGTGATTGACGGTGCATCGGCTGCCCGATTTAACGCGTACCTGGGACAGATTCTGAGCGATTTCCGCCGCGTCATCCTCTAAAAAACTGAGAACACTGTATGGCACTCTTAGACATTCAAGTCCCCGATATTGGCGATTTTTCAGAAGTGACCGTCATTGAATTGATGGTCAAGGTGGGCGACACCATTCGCCAAGAGCAAAGCCTCATTACCGTGGAGTCTGACAAAGCGTCGATGGAAATTCCATCGTCAAACGCAGGCGTGGTGAAAGAGCTCAAAGTCAAGCTGGGCGACAAGGTCAAGCAAGGCTCCGTGGTGTTGGTGTTGGAAGGCGAGGGCGCTGCGGCCACTTCTGCACCCGCTCCTACTCCGGCCGCTGTGCCTGTGGCACCCGCAGCGGCAGCAGCTCAGGTGGCCGCAGCCCCCGCACCTGCGGCCTCCAGCTTTGGTGGCACTGCAGACATCGAGTGCGATGTGCTCGTCTTGGGCGGAGGACCTGGCGGTTACTCGGCCGCGTTCCGCGCGGCGGACCTTGGATTGAGCGTGGTCATCGTCGAGCGTTACGCCACCTTGGGCGGCGTGTGTTTGAACGTGGGTTGCATTCCGTCCAAAGCGCTGCTGCACGTCGCGGCCGTGATGGACGAAGTCAGCCACATGGCTGACTTGGGTGTGGACTTTGGCAAGCCGGTGGTCAACATCGACAAGCTGCGCGGCCACAAAGAAAAAGTCATCGGCAAACTCACAGGCGGCTTGGCGGCCATGGCCAAGATGCGCAAGGTCACCACCGTGCGCGGCTTGGGCCAATTTGTGGGTGCCAACCACCTCGAAGTGTCGGAGACCA
>CANJNX010000158.1 GCA_947475495.1 Comamonadaceae bacterium
GGGTCTACCACCCACACTTCTGCGCTCGCTGCAGCGTGGCTTTCAATAAAGTCTGCGAGTGCGCCCCCCTCATCGCGTTCGTACAAAATATCACTGCCAATGATCAGCTCAAATGTGCCGCTGACGTCTGCATCTCGACTGGGCGCTGGCGCAGCCACAGACGCATCGTCCTCAAACGGCAGGCGGCCCCAGTGCCCATGGCGGTACTTCAACGGGGGCAGGCCATTGAGTCGCACGTTTTCTGCCAAAAACTCACCAGCCAGGGGGTGGCAGTCGCTGGCGGTCATGTCTGCGCCGCGGCGGTGCCCGACCAAGCTAGAGAGTGCCAAGCCACAACCAATTTCTAAGATGCGCTCGCTGGCGAGCACCGGTCGTTGGGCCATGCGCTCAGCCAAACGCGCACCTGAAGGCCACAGCAAGCCAAACAAGGGCCAGGTGGCCGATGAAATTCCCAAGCGCAATGCAAGCTCTAAAGGGTCATAGAACTGCTGCTTGTCCTGCAGAGAACGGATCACCATGTTGGAGACGCCCTGCACCGCAATGCTTTCTTGCTTGGTGAGGTAGCCCACGGGTGCGGGGTTCATGGAGGCCTTTGGAGTGAAGCCCCATTAAGCACCGGTTTCGGTGCTTATCGCTGGCCTTATTTTGTTTTGCGAATAAATTTAACGATGTGCTCGGCGACTTCGCGGCCCTTGTCTTCTTGCAAAAAATGCGCCGCCCCACGGATTTTGGTGTGGGGCTGCCCTTGAGCACCGGGGACCAGTTTTTGCCACATCACCTCGCCGCCTTTGGTGATGGGGTCGCGGGTGCTAAACAAGGTGAGAAAGGGTTTGTTCCACTGCTTAAAAACTTCCCACGCCGCTTCGTTGTTTGCCCGCTCTGGGTCGGTGGGTGTGGTTGGTACAAAGCCTGGAAAAACGCGCGCGCCAACACGGTACTTGGCGCTAGGGAAGGGCGCGTCGTATGCGGCTACTTCGTGCAAGGTCAAGCCATTGGTGCAGCCGGCTTTGACGATTTTGCCAATCGGAAACCACGGGCTAAAGCGGGCAAACGCACGCCAGACTTTGAAGGCAAATGGAACTGGCGTGGTACCCGTGGGCAAAGCCCCGTTGGCCAACACGATACGGTCAAAACGTTCTGGCATTTCAGCCACCACACGCAAGCCCACCAAGGAGCCCCAGTCTTGGCCAAAAAAAGTCATGTGCTCGAAATGATTGGCTTCGACCCACGCTTTCATCCACTGCACATGGTTGAGATAAGAATAATCTTTGGCATGGGCCGGTTTGTCGGAACGCCCAAAGCCCACCAAATCCGGCGCAATCACACGCAGGCCTGCGCTCACCAGCACAGGAATCATCTTGCGGTACAAATAAGACCAGGCGGGCTCACCGTGCATCAACAACACGATAGGCCCATCGCGCGGACCTTCATCGACGTGGGCAATGCGCAAGCCGCCGAGCTCGGTGTAGTGCGCTGCGAAAGGGTAGTCCGGGAGGTTAAAAAAACAGTCTTCGGGGGTGCGAAGAACTTCAGAAATGAGCGGAAGTGCCACCATGCAAACAAACTCCAAACAACGTAAAAAGACTGGCTAGAGTGTAACGCTTGGCATACAGTGGTGTATGTTGCTTTAGGCTAAAAATTCGCGCAACACGCGGTTCACTTCACTGGCATGGGTGCGGGCCAACCAATGGCCCGCGCCGCTGATGCGGTGGATGCGCACATCTGACACCCATTGGCTCAGTCCCTCTAACAAAACCGGGCGCAGCGCGGTATCGGCCTCGCCCCAAATCACTTGGGTCGGCACCTTGACTTTGAAGTTGTCCGCTTGGGCATGTAACTGCGCCGCCAAAGTCGCCATGCGGCCGACCTGCGCTGGAACATCTGGGTCGTCAGGATGTAAGGGCGACGCGCGGTAGTAATTGCATCCGCCGGTGAGGCCTTTGCTCCAACACGCGCGGTAGGCGGCCAAGTCGTCGGGGGTGTGGATGTCGGCCATAGCGCACAAAAGCTGAAACTGATTTTTTGCAAGCGCGTCTTCACTGCCGGGTTTGCGTAACCAGTTCATGTACAAGCTGGCCGCAATTTGTTCGGGGTCGTGTGCCAAGGCATGGGCGAAAGCCAGCGTGTGCGGAGAGTTCAGGATGGCGAATTTTTTCAAGAGCTGCGGGTGTTGGGCTGCCAAGCTCCAAGCTACGGCTCCGCCCCAGTCGTGCGCAATCAGCCCGTGAACCGGCGCACCCAAGGCGTGGATCACCGCGCACACATCTGCCAAAATTTTTGCAGGCTTGTAGGCTTCCAAGGGCGCAGGCTGCGACGACAAATTAAACCCGCGCAAATCCAGCGCTACGCAGCGGTAGTCGCGCCCTAAATCGGACAACTGCTCCCGCCAGGCGTACCAAAACTCAGGAAATCCGTGGATAAATAACAGCACAGGCGCATCCTCGGGGCCGCTGACTTTGGCGTGGAGTTGGATACCCGGCTCGGTATCAAAAAACACCGATTCATACAGAGCGTCGGTCATGGATTTATTTTTTGGTTCGCTCATACAGCGGCATCACTTGCGGAAGACTGGCTTCCATATCGGCAATGCGTGAGCTGCTGGAGGGGTGGGTAGAAAGCCATTGCGGCGGCGCGCCTTTGTTGGCAGCCGCCATCTTTTGCCAAAGCGTAACGCCAGCGCGGGGATCGAAACCGGCCCGAGCGGCCAGTTCCATACCGACCAAGTCGGCCTCTGATTCGTCTTCCCGGCCAAACTTCAATGTGAGTAAATTCGCACCGCCTTGTGCAACAGCGTCGGCCAAATGCGGATCGATTCCCAACCAGCTCGACGCCAACACGCCGCCCAAACGGGCCAAGCCTTGGGTGGCGGTGCTTTTGCCCATGCGCTCGCGGGCATGTTCGCGCAAGGCATGGGCCATTTCGTGGCCCATGACCACGGCAATCTCATCGTCAGTCAAGTTGAGTGTTTTGATGATTCCGGTGTAAAAAACAATTTTGCCTCCGGGCATGCAATAGGCGTTGATTTGGTTGGAGCCGATGAGATTGACTTCCCACTTCCATTGGTTCACCCGCGGGTTCCATTCGTTAGCAAAAGGAATGATTTTTTGGGCTATGTCACGCAGTCTTTTCAGCTGGGCGTTATCGGCCGGCGCTAAGGCTTGTTGCTTGGCGGCCTCGGCCAAGGTTTCGCGGTATTGCAACGCCGCTTGGCGCTCCACCTGATCGGCCGGCACCAGTTTGCTAAACCCGGAGGCCTCGCCCACTTGCACCCCTTCACGGGCCGCTGCGTTGGGGGCCCACACCGCAACGGCAACTGCAACACAGCCCATCACCATGGCCACGGTACTGGCACGCCCCATCGGTTTTTTAAACGCGTTCAAATGAAACATCCCATTCTCCCTATCCCTTATTATTCCCCGCATGCAAGCCTCGCCCCACAGCCCTGACGTCTCAGCCACATCTGCGCCCCAACGCACGTGGGGCCAAACCCTCAAAGTCTACTTGGAGCCAGCCTCTTTGCGCATGCTGTCCTTGGGTTTTTCGGCCGGCCTGCCCTTGCTTTTGGTTTTTGGGACTTTGAGTTTTTGGTTGCGTGAAGCCGGCATCGACCGTACCACGATTGGATTTTTAAGCTGGGTGGGTTTGGCCTATGGCTTTAAATGGGTGTGGTCTCCATTGGTGGACCGCATGCCACTTCCTTGGCTGACCCGTACTTTGGGGCGCCGCCGGAGCTGGCTTTTGGCCTCGCAGGCCGTCATCATGCTGGCCTTGGTCTGCATGGCGATGACCGATCCGCAACAATCGCTCGCCCCCGTGGTGTGGTGTGCGATCGCGGTGGCGATTGGTTCTGCCACCCAAGACATTGCGCTTGATGCGTTTCGCATTGAGTCGGCCGACACCGAGCACCAAGCTGCTTTGGCAGCCACCTA
>CANJNX010000159.1 GCA_947475495.1 Comamonadaceae bacterium
GGCCATCAGGCCGGAGGAAGAACCCAAACGATTGACCGTGCCATCGTTAGGAATGGCTTGGCCCACCCAGACCATGCCAAGCTGCATGGACAAGGTGATGAAGTACTGCAGCGTAGAAAGTTTGTCGCCGCTCAAATTCGCGGAGATGGTGAAACCACCGGCCACTTTATCTTTCCATGCGCCACTCATCCATTGCTTGGACGATGCGTCGGCAAACTTTTTGAACTGCCATGACACCGAGCCCATGTATGTGGGTGAGCCCATCACAATCGCGTCGGCAGCGTCTAAAGCAGCCCAATCCGATTCGGTGATATTGCCGTCGGCATCAATCGCGATGAGTTGGGCGTTGGCGCCCTCTGCAACCGATTGCGCCAAGCGCTGGGTGTGGCCGTAGCCAGAATGGTAAATAACAACAGATTGGGTCATGAAAACTCCGGGGTAAAAAATGGGGATGAATTAAGCTTTGCGAGCGTCAAGGCTGATACGGCCTGCGCCAAATGCGGTAAGTGCCAACAAGCCGCCAGCAATCGCGATGTTTTTCATGAACATGATTTGTTGCATCTGCATGGCTTCAGGCGCGGCGTTCCAAAATGCATGGAAAAACACGCCGGCAACCACGGTGAAAACCGCCATCAGCAAAGCCGCCCAACGGGTTTGGAAACCGAACAAGAGTGCCAAAGCACCGACCACTTCAACGACCACGGCAATGGCGGCGCCGAGTTCGGGCATAGGCAATCCCACTGAGCTGATGTAGCCGACGGTTCCCGCAAAGCCGGCTATTTTTGCGATACCTGCAGGTAAAAACAGCGCAGCCATCAAGACGCGGGCGATCAGCGCAAACAGGTTTTGGGATTTATCAAACATGGTTTTCTTTCTTCGGGGGTTAAAAATCAAGGGGCGAGATCAAAGACCAAGACTTCAGCGTCTTGGCCTTGTGAAAAAGTGAGTTGCGTTTCATCTTCAATCAACAAAGCGTCGCCCGTTGTGAGTGCTACACCATTGACAAGCAGCGTTCCGCGCAATAACTGCACATAGGCTTTGCGCTGGGCGCCAAGGGCAAGATCGGCGGTTTGGTCGCCCGTGAACAATCCGCTGAACATGCGTGCATCGGCATGGAGGAGGACTGCGCCCTGGTCTCCTGTGGGCGATGCGACCAAACGCAAGACGCCGGATTTTTCTGGTGCGGTAAACGTTTTTTGCTCGTAGCTGGGTTCGATGCCGCGCACATTGGGCTCAATCCAAATTTGGAGAAAGTGTGTTTGCGCACCTTGCGCATGGTTGAACTCGCTGTGCTGAACGCCGCTGCCCGCGCTCATGCGTTGAACATCCCCAGGCGGAATCCCTTTGACATTGCCCATGCTGTCTTTATGGGCCAATTCGCCAGACAAGACATAGCTGATGATTTCCATATCACGGTGGCCGTGGGTGCCAAAGCCGGTTCCCGGGGCGATGCGGTCTTCATTGACGACCCGCAAATTGCCCCAGCCCATGAATTGGGGGTCGTAATAGCCCGCAAATGAGAAGCTATGGAAGGATTTGAGCCAGCCGTGGTCGGCAAAGCCGCGTTCAGAGGAGGTGCGTAAGGTCAACATGGGTAGGAATGTAGCCCGAAAAGAAAAACAAACACACCTTGAAAATTGATGGCATCATTCAATTTAATTCAACTCAAACACTTTTCTCATGCAATCTGCTCAAGAATGGTTAACCCCCGAGACCTTTGCCATGCTTGAAACTATCGAGGCCACGGGCAGCTTTGCAGCGGCCGCGCGGGCCTTGGGTTTGGTTCCCAGTACCCTGACCTACCGCATCCGGCAACTGGAGGACGCCTTAGACGTTTTGCTGTACGACCGCAGTTCCCGACAGGCCAAACCCACGGAAGCCGGTGCGGAATTGTTGCGCGAAGGCAAACGCTTGCTGCAAGACATTGACGCCGTGGCCAACCGGGTAAAGCGGGTCGCCACGGGCTGGGAATCGCAATTCACCGTGGCCGTTGACGCGATCATTTCCCGAGCAACGGTCTTGGAATTGTGCGAGAGTTTTTTTCAGCAATCCACCCCGACTCGCCTGCGGCTGCGCGAAGAAACGCTTTCAGGAACGCTTGAGGCTTTGACCTTGGGGCAAGCCGATTTGGCCATCGGTGTGGGCGCCGATGCTTCTGCCCATGCGGGCGTGCATGTCAAACCCATTGGTACCGCAGCCTTTGTGTTTGCCGTTGCGCCCCACCACCCCTTGGCACAAGCCCCCGAGCCTTTAAGTGACAGCACCTTGCAACAGCACCGCGCGGTGGCTGTGTCGGATTCGGTGCAACGGGGCGTGGGTATGACCTTGGGGCTGCTGCACGGACAAGATGTATTCACAGTTGGCAGCATGCAGGCCAAGCTAGAGGCTCAGTTGCGCGGATTAGGCGGGGGCAACCTGCCCTTGGCGATGGCTGCCCCTTACATCAGCGCCGGGCACTTGGTCGTCAAACGCACCGAGCGGGCGATTCGGCAATTTACGATTCACTACGCGTGGCGAGGCGGCAAAAGCAACGCCCAAGGCCGTGCGCTGCAATGGTGGTTGGCCCAATTAGAAAGCCCTGCCACCCGAACCGCCCTGCTTGAGCGCCACCATAGCAACTAAACCGCTGCGCACGGGTGTACAGTCAGCCTCATAAACACAACATCAGGAGAATAGACGCATGACAAAACCAAGCAAAAACATCGCCATCGTGGGCGCAGGCATGGCTGCTATTACCTGTGCCAGAACACTTATGCAGGCAGGACACCGGGTGACCGTATTTGAGAAAAGTCGCGGGGTAGGCGGACGTATGTCCACCCGCCACAGCCCTTACGGCACCTTTGACCACGGCGCCCAGTACTTCACAGTGCGCGATGCGCGCTTTGTTCAAGCGCTCCAAACCACACCCAAAGCCTGCAAACCCTGGAGCGCCAACATGGTTCGGGTTTTGGATGAACACGGCCGCATCGCCTCTGCCGCTTTGCCATCGCGCGAACCCCATTGGGTTGCCACGCCCAGCATGAACGCCTTAGTGAAGGCCTGGTCCGAGCCCTTGGGCGCCAATCTGATGCTCGAAACCCGGGTCACCCATTTAGAGACCGACGCGCTCCATGCAAAACAATGGCAACTGCGAACCACGGGCGCTGACGACAGTGTGCACGTGATGGGCGGATTTGATGCCGTGGTTTTAGCCATTCCCAGCCCCCAAGCCCAGGTCTTGTTGCACACCGCCCCCGCCGCCAAAAACTTCAGTGCGCAAACGCTTGAAAACTTGGAGGGCGTATCCGTCGCACCCTGCTGGACGATGATGTTGGCTTTTCCACAAGCCGTGCAACCGGGGCTCACATCGCTTGGCCCCCAATGGAACGCAGCGCGCAGCACCCACCACCGCATTGCTTGGTTGGCCCGCGAGTCGAGCAAACCGGGTCGCGGCCTGATTGAGCGTTGGACGGTCCAAGCCAGTTCCGCATGGTCGCAAGAGCATTTGCAAGATGACAATGCCCGCGTAGAAGCCAAGCTGCTCAAGGCTTTTTCCGAGGTCACTGGAATACGGGCCGTTCCCTCTTTTGTTGACTCCCACCGTTGGTTGTATGCCAAAACAGAAAAAACCTTGGGTAAAAGTCACCTCTTCAATACCAAATCAGGCCTGGGCGTGTGCGGTGACTGGTGCTTAGGCCACCGGGTGGAAGACGCGTTTGTTTCCGGATTGGAGTTGGCGCTGGACATCTGCTAATTCTCAAACGCCACCGAACGTGAGCCACTACGTCGGACGCTTTGCCCCTTCGCCTACGGGCCCTTTGCACGCAGGCTCCTTGGTTGCAGCACTGGCCAGTTGGCTTGACGCCCGCGCCCACAGCGGCGTGTGGTTGGTTCGCATAGAAGATGTGGACACCCCCCGCACCATCCCCGGCGCCGACC
>CANJNX010000160.1 GCA_947475495.1 Comamonadaceae bacterium
CGCCGGTGCTTTGGTGACCGAGGGCAAAGAGTTTCCTGATGGCTCAATGATTATTGGCAGCCCCGCCAAAGTGGTTCGCCAACTCAGCCCAGAGCAAATTCAGGGGCTGCGAGCGAGTGCGCTGCACTATATTGAAAACGCCCGCCGTTACCAATCGGAGTTTCACAAAATTGTCTGAGTTACACAAATTTTTATTTGATGGATTGCCTGTTAGAGGCAGCATCGTGCGCCTGACCGATGGCTGGACAGAAATTTTGCGTCGGCGTGCCTCCAATAGCGAGCACGGCGGGTATCCCGAGCCCGTGCGCACTATGCTGGGCGAGATGGTGGCCGCTGGCGTTTTGATGCAGTCCAACATCAAATTTGACGGTGCTTTGATTTTGCAAATCATGGGCGACGGCCCGGTCAAACTGGCCGTGGTCGAGGTGCAATCGGACTTTGCATTGCGCGCAACGGCCTCGGTGATGGCGCTTGTACCAGCCCATGCGAATTTGAGCCAGATGGTCAATGTCACCAACCAAGGCCGTTGCGCAATCACTTTGGATCCGAAGGTTAAATTTCCTGGGCAGCAACCCTACCAAGGGGTGGTGCCACTGTTCGATGACCAAGGCCAAGCGATTGAACGGTTGAGCGAAGTTTTGGAGCACTACATGCTGCAAAGCGAGCAACTCGACACCACCTTGGTACTTGCTGCTGACGCGAACGTGGCTGCGGGTTTGCTGATTCAACGTCTGCCTTTGCAAGGCACAGGCAACTTGTCTGGCAGCATGGTGAGCAAGGACAACGAGGATGAAATTGGTTTGAATGAACATTACAACCGCATCGCCATTTTGGCCAGCAGCCTCAAAAGCGAAGAGCTGTTGACTTTGGATGTGGATACGATTTTGCGACGCTTGTTTTGGGAAGAGCCCATCACCCGGTTTGAACCCTTGCTAGGAGATGCAGCGCCGCGCTTTGCCTGCAGCTGCAGTCGGGAGCGCGTGGCCCGGATGATTGTGGGATTGGGCGCCGATGAGGCCCAAAGTATTTTGGCTGAGCGCCCCGACATTGAAGTCGCATGTGAGTTTTGTGGCGTGCAATACCGCTTTGACCCCATCGATGCTGCACGGCTTTTTGTAGATCCAGCGCAGCAACTCGCACCGGGCACCAAACCCCACTGAAGATGTTTATGGCTTCGGCTGGGCCTCAAGCAAAGCGCTAAAGGTACGGTGCTCGCACTGCGCGTCCGAGCATTTGTCGCACACCCATTGCCAGGGCGTTTGCCTTTCGTTGGTGACTTGTGGCAAGTTCTGGGCATTTGCCAAGGCGGCCATGGCGTTGTGAAGGCGCTCGTCACCGGTTCCGTAGATCACGCTAAAAGTTATGCCTTGGCTTTGGAGGATGTGGCGTAACTGGGTATCCACCTTGGCTTGCATGGCAATCCCATCGCGTTGGATGCCGTCAGCGACCCATGGCAAATCCAAACCCATAACGCAGACCAGATCAAAACGTTGCTGGTCTTTTAAAGCGAGGGGATAGAGCGATACGTCGTTAAAGAGCACCTCGCTGTAGATGGCTGTCATCAAAGCGGAGGTGTCTGCAATCAGGTAGTCACATGTCGGGGCATTGTGAACACGCTCTATTTGCAATAAGGCAATCTCAAGCTGTTCGCTGGCTTGGGGTGTGCGCTGCTGGGTAGCGCACCATTCGCGCAGTGCCTCGTCCACACCGCATGCCGAAAAACCTTGGCCCGTGAGTTTTGCAACCAAGCGCTTCGCTAAAGTCGTTTTGCCGCTGCATTCAGCGCCTAGGATGGCGATCTTCATGGGGGAGGACGGTTCAGTCCTTCAAACCGCGCGTTCTTACTTGGAGAGCTGAACAAAAATCTCGTTGGGCTTGACCATGCCCAGTTCCATGCGGGCTTTTTCTTCCACCGTTTCAAGCCCTTCACGCAAATCACGAATCTCTGCATCCAAGCGCTCATTGGCGAGCACCGCTTGGGCATTGCTCTGCTTTTGCTGCGCCAGCTCTTGGGTCAGCTGGGCCACATTGGGAATACTGCCACGCCCAAACCAGAGTTGGGCTTGCAGCGCTAAGAGCAAGACCAAGAGAACGGCAGGAACGTGGCGGCGACCCATGGGTAAATCTTAACGCAGGTTGTAGAACGCTGCACGTCCTGGGTATACGGCAATTTCGCCCAAATCTTCTTCGATGCGCAAGAGTTGGTTGTACTTGGCCATGCGGTCAGAGCGGCTTAAAGAGCCCGTTTTGATTTGCCCCGCGTTGGTTCCCACAGCGATGTCGGAAATGGTCGAATCTTCCGTTTCGCCCGACCGGTGGCTGATCACTGCGGTGTAACCCGCCCGCTTGGCCATTTCAATGGCGGCGAAGGTTTCGCTCAAGGTGCCGATTTGGTTGATTTTGATCAAAATCGAATTAGCGATGCCCTTGTCAATGCCTTCTTTCAAAATCTTGGTGTTGGTGACAAACAAGTCATCACCCACGATTTGCACTTTTTTACCCAAACGCTCGGTCAGCAGTTTCCAGCCATCCCAATCGCCTTCGGCCATGCCGTCTTCAATGCTGATGATGGGGTACTTATCGACCCATGTGGCCAGCATGTTGGTCCACTCTTGGGCACTGAGGCTCAGGCCTTCACCCGAGAGCTCGTACTTGCCGTCTTTGTAAAACTCAGAGGCGGCACAGTCCAGTCCCAATGCAATTTGTTCACCGGCGACATACCCGGCTTTGTCAATGGCTTCTAAAATCATTTGGATCGCGGCCTCATGGTTCGCAACGTTGGGCGCAAAACCGCCTTCATCGCCAACTGCGGTACTGATTCCCTTGTCGTGCAAAATTTTCTTCAAAGCGTGAAAAACTTCTGCGCCATAGCGCAGGGCTTCGCGAAAGCTGGGTGCACCTAAAGGAATGATCATGAACTCTTGGAGATCCAAGTTGTTGTTGGCGTGCTCACCGCCATTGATCACATTCATCATGGGCACAGGCATTTGAACTGCGCCCATGCCACCAAAGTAGCGGTACAAAGGCATGCCAGACTCTTCGGCTGCCGCCCGGGCCACGGCCATCGAGACTGCCAACATGGCATTCGCACCTAAACGGCTTTTGTTGTCGGTGCCGTCTAAGTCGATCAAAGTTTTATCTAAGAAGGCTTGCTCTGAGGCGTCCAAACCCATGACCGCTTCCGCAATTTCGGTGTTGATGTGTTCAACGGCTTTTAAGACGCCTTTGCCAAGATAACGACTCGCATCACCGTCACGCAGTTCGATGGCTTCCCGGCTGCCCGTGGATGCACCCGAAGGGACCGCAGCACGGCCCATGATGCCGGACTCTAGCAACACGTCGCACTCCACGGTGGGGTTGCCACGGCTGTCCAAAATTTCACGACCGACGATATCTACGATTGCACTCATTGCTTATCTTTCCAAGGTTTGAATTCAAAAATGGGGGTGTGCATCATCCATGCACTTACTGAAAACTATTTTCCAAGAACGGTGTTTTTTTGGTGACGGCATCCAATGCCACCAAGGTCTCAAGAAGCGCCCGCATATGTTTCAGGGGGACCGCGTTGGGGCCATCGCTGAGTGCTTTGGACGGATCGGGGTGGGTTTCCATGAATAAACCAGACACACCCACTGCCACAGCAGCGCGCGCCAAAACCGGCACCATCTCACGTTGCCCGCCGCTGCTGGTTCCTTGCCCGCCTGGGAGCTGCACCGAGTGGGTCGCGTCAAACACCACAGGAGCGCCGGTTTCGCGCATGATGGCCAGGCTTCGCATGTCGCTGACCAAATTGTTATAGCCAAAACTCGCACCACGTTCGCAGGCCATGAAATTGTCCTCAGGCAAGCCCGCTTCTCGGGCTGCAGCGCGGGCCTTATCGATGACGTTTTTCATGTCACCGGGAGCTAAG
>CANJNX010000161.1 GCA_947475495.1 Comamonadaceae bacterium
GATGGCGTGCAGCGTTTGGAGCGCTGGCTCACTTCCCAAAGCTAAAGTAACGCTTGCGAATTACCAGCTGTCGATGGCTGGCCCTTGAAACGCTTTGACTCGCTCTGAAGCGAGGCCTTGAGCCAGCCAGGTCCGGGTCTGCGCAGGGTCAATCACCGCATCAATCTCCAGCGTAGTCGCCATCGCAATCGCGCTGCCGTTTTCAATGTGCTGGGCCAAGAGTTGGGCAAACAGAGCGTCGCGTTGCGTGCCTTCGGGAAGCGCTTCCAGCTCTTTTTTGTAACCCAAACGCACGGCGCCTTCCAAGCCCATCGCACCAAACTCCGCGCTGGGCCAAGCGACGGTACACAGCGGCGCGTGGAATCCGCCCGCGGTCATCGCCATCGCACCCAAGCCATAGCCTTTGCGCAAAACAACGCTCAAAAAAGGAACGCGCAAATGGGCGGCTGCAATAAACATCCGGCTGACATGGCGCACCTGGGCGGTGGCCTCGGTGTCGGGGCCCACCATAAAGCCAGGCGTGTCGACCAGGCTCACCAAGGGCAGGCCATGCGCGTTACAGAGCTGCATAAACCGGCTGGCCTTGTCGGCAGCGTCGGCGTCAATGGCGCCGCCCAAGTGCTGGGGGTTGTTGGCGAGGATGCCTACCGCCCGGCCTTCAATGCGCGCCAAAGCGGTGTGAATCCCCATGCCAAAACCGGTGCGCAGCTGCAAGACGCTGTCGGTATCGGCCAAAGCGTGCACAGCTGCCAGGCTGTCGTACACGCGCAAGCGATTTTCGGGTACTACGTTGCGTAGAAGTTCTGCTTCTGGGGCATGCCACGCAGGCGCGCTACCTTGAAAGAACGCGAGGTATTTTTTGGCTGCTGCTACCGCATGCGCTTCGTCTTCCACCAAGATGTCGATGACGCCGTTGGCGTGTTGCACCGGGCTCGGACCAATCGCTTCAGGCTTGAAAACACCCAAGCCCCCGCCTTCGACCATGGCCGGGCCGCCCATGCCGATATTGCTCGAGCGCGTGGCGATGATGACATCGCAACAACCTAAGAGGGCCGCATTGCCGGCAAAGCAGCGCCCGGTCGTGATGCCAATGACCGGAATCTGGCCGTTGAGTTTGGCAAAACTGGCAAAGGTTGTGACATGCAAGCCTGCCACGATGGGCATATCCACATCCCCTGGACGACCGCCACCGCCTTCGGCAAACAACACCACAGGCAATTGGTGTTCGAGCGCCAGGCCTAAGAGCCGGTCGGTTTTTTGGTGGTTGCGCATGCCTTGCGTGCCCGCTAAAACCGTTGCGTCATACGCAAGAATGGCGCAGCGTTGCCCAGCAATGCTGCCAATCCCTGTCACCATCCCATCGGCTGGGGTATTGCGCATCAAATCGTCGGCTGTGCGACGTTGGCTTTGTGCAGCAACGGCCAGCGCACCGTATTCAGAAAAGCTGTTCGCGTCACACAGGTCAGCGATGTTTTCTCGCGCAGTGCGAAGCCCCAGGGCGTGGCGTTTGGCCACCACTTCGGGACGGTTGGCGTCTAGCGTGTGTTCAAGACGGGCTTGCAGGCGTGTTAAGTCGGCGCGAGGCGTGGAGGCAGGTTCTTGTTTCAAAACAGGCTGGACCGAAGAGGCGTTTGGCTGCATCGTCATCAAGACGTCGTTTTCACCCACCGTCTCACCCTTAGAAAAATGAAGCGTACGAATCTCGCCACCCATGGGCGCGGTAATTTCATGCTCCATCTTCATCGCCTCTAAGACCATCAGCAACTGGCCCGCAGTGACCGCGTCACCGGGCTTTACAACGCATTGGGCGATATGGGCTTGCAAAGGAGAGTGAATGTCGAGCATGGTGTTCGGGATTGATGTGGAACTGGGGAGTATTGTCTCGCAGTAAGGTGGGCCTTGGTGAACCAAACGGGACAATTCCTGTGACCTTGGTGCGATACTTGCGCCTATGCCATTGCAGCCTCGCGTTGATCCATTCAAATCCCCTCTATCGACCGAGCCAAGACGCTTGCGCATCGCTGTTTTGAGTCGCAACTTTTCCGTAACTGGCGGTGGGGCCGAGCGTTATTCGATAGCGGTGGTTGAAGCGCTTGCGCCGCAGCATGAGGTTCATGTTTTTTCCCAGACACGAGACCATGCATTCCCAGGCGTTTTTTACCACCGCATTGCCTTGCCGATGCAGCGCCCGCGCTGGATCAATCAGTTGTATTTTGCGTGGGCGACATGGCGTGCGACACGGTCCGGTTTTGACATCGTTCACTCGCACGAGAACACGTGGCATGGCAACGTGCAGACGGTGCACGTACTGCCCATCAAATACACCTTATTCAAAGACAAGCAAGGCTTGGCGCTGGCCCTGCGTTGGCTCAAAGTCGCAAGCAGTCCGCGCTTGCTTGCCTACCTCTGGCTTGAAAAACGCCGCTATGCCTTTGCATTGAAAAAGCAGATCGCCTGTGCTTCTTCTGCGCTCAAAGAGGTGCTTGAAATAACTTACCCTGAAGCGATGCCTATGCTGAGCGTGGTGACGCCTGGCGTTGCGAATACCCCAGGTTGGGCTTCAGAGCATGCGCGCCTTAAGGCCCGCAATCAATTCAGTTTGCCGAAAGACGCTTCAGTGCTTTTGTTCGTAGGCAATGACTTTGTCAAAAAAGGCCTTCCTGCGCTTCTCAGTGCTTTAGCCAAGTTGCCAGAACAAACGCATCTTGCGGTTGTGGGAAATTCGGATGGGGTGCAAGCCATGCAGCGTTTGGCGCAGCTTGCCGGGCTCACGCAGCGTGTGCATTTTTTGGGAAGCTTGACCGCTATGGCGGTTGCGTACCAAGCCGCTGACGCATTGGTTCACCCCACGCTCGAAGACTCCTACGGCATGGTGGTTCTAGAGGCCATGGCCCATGGTTTGCCGGTGGTAGTCAGTGGTGCGCCCTATAGCGGAATTGCGCAAGACCTGACAGATGGTGTGAATGCTTTGCTATTGAAAGACCCAAAGGATGTGGAGACCCTCGCAGCGGCGATTGCTCGTCTTCAAAGCGATGTTGGTTTTTCAGAGAAGCTTTCAAGAAATGCCACGGAATTTGCGGCTGAACATACCTGGGTCAAAGCGGCTTCTGCTTATGCGCTTCTGGCGCAAGCAATTGCAAAGAAATACAAGCAGCGGTGGTTGGTGCTGTCCCATGCTTTTAATATGGATGGCCGCGCAGCCAGTCAAACGATTACCGACAAACTTCCGCACCTAGAGGCCTCAGGTATTGAATTGGTGGTGCTCAGTGGAGTTTCTGGACGACAAGATACACAATACGAACATTACCGTCTGTGGTCTATGGGGCCAGCGGGAATACGCTTTGAGCTACGCCATGTGCTGCACAAGCACATCGCATCCGCCTTGGTATATAGGCTTGTGATGGTGCTTTTGTCGTTGCCGCTTTTGCCTTTCATGTTGATAGAGAAACTCTTGCGGCCCGTAGAGAGTTCATGGTCGTGGTGGGTGAGTGCATACCTCAAAGGTCAACGGCTCGCGCGTGATCGAAACTTTGATTTGGTTTATTCGACAGGCGGCGCTTTCGCAGCCCATGTGGCGGCAAGGGCGCTTCAACAAAAACTAGGGATACGGTGGTTGGCCGAGGTCCATGACCCTATGGTGATGCCTGGAAAAACGCCTGACACACCGCAAGAACGGATGCAGGCCCATATTGAGCACATCATTTGTACGCACGCAGATACCGCGATTTGGTTCACGGACCAAGCGCTTGCCAGTGCAAAAAGACGCCATCCGCAATTGGGGGCAAGAGGTCATGTGGTTTTGCCTGGGATTGATTCGCCTTTTAAAGTGATGCCCGAATACAGACCGTCAGAAAAAATGCGGATTGGCCATTTTGGCGCCTTGTCAGCGACCCGCAATTTAGTGCCAC
>CANJNX010000162.1 GCA_947475495.1 Comamonadaceae bacterium
ACCACCACCTCAGCCATTTTTTGCAACAAGCCACTTTGCAAAAGCCACAACCCCGCGCCATGGATCAGCAACACCCCCGCGACGACGAGCGTTTTTCTTTGGGCGATGGAGGTGGGGTGGGCCATGTTTGGGTTAGTCACCCCAAGATTATTACTTAGCTCGCTATTTTTGCTTTCGTAGCGGTGCCAAAAAACGCGTGCCGTCCGCGCAAATGAGCGCTTCTGCCTCGACTTCAAAAACGCAGGCAACGTTCGCAGTGGTCAGCACATCTGCAGCATTTCCACACGCGACAAGATTCCCCTCATTTAATAAAGCAACGTCATCACAATAGCGCGTTGCCGCATTCAAATCATGCAACACAAGCAGGGTAGTGAGATTGCGTTTTTTAGTCAATTCGCGAACCACCTCAAGAACCTCTAACTGATGGCAAATATCCAACGCACTCGTGGGCTCATCCAGTAACAAAATGGTTGGTTCGGTAACCAGAGCCTGGGCAAGAAAAGCCAGTTGCCTTTGACCTCCGCTCAGTTCACCAATAGGAAAACCCGCTAAGGAATATATTCCAAGTAGATCCAATACTTCACTCACTACCCTCAAATCCTCTTGTTGTACACGCAGGTGCAAATGTGAAATCCGACCCAGTAAGACCACTTCAAGCACGGATAAGGCAATTCCGGTTTGTTGGTCTTGGGGCATGTAACCAAGAGAAGTGGGGCGAATCATGCTTCCATGAAAATCCATATGACCACTTGATGAAACTAACCCAGCTGCCGCCTTTAGAAGGGTCGACTTTCCAGAGCCATTGGGACCTACGATGCCCAAAACACGCCCAGCTTTGGCTTGCAAGGAAATGCTGTGCAAGATGGGCCGATGAGCGTAGGCAACACTGACGCTATGGAGTTGAATTGTCACCAGTAGCTCCTTCGGTTGCGCAAAACCATCCAAATAAAAAAGGGAACGCCGATGAGCGCAGTCACAATTCCAATCGGAATAATGGCCCCTGGCGAAATGGTCTTACTGACGACTGAAGCTATTGACAACAGAACCCCGCCCATGAGTGCAGACACAGGTAAAAAACCGCGCTGATCTTCTCCTACAAACATACGTGCAAGATGAGGAGCCACCAGACCTACAAAGCCTATTGTTCCTACAAATGCAACCGCCATACCGGTTAAGCCAGATATTAAAAAAAACGAACGGATACGCAATCTTCGAACATTCACCCCGAGCGCAGCGGCTCTTGTATCCCCCAATTTCAGCGCAGTTAATCGCCACACATCGCGCATTAAGAAGGGAATACAAATAACCAGCACTACAAGCAAGGCTGCCAATTTGAGCCAAGTTGCTTTTTGTAAGCTGCCAAATAACCAGAACACCACTTGCTGTAAAGCTTCCGGCGACGCAATCATTTGCAGCAAGGCTGACAGCGCTTGGAACATGAATAAGAGCGCAATACCTGCAAGTACCAATCCTTCGGCGGTTGCAAACCGTGCGCCTCCAATCCAGTAAACCCCTGCGCAAGCCACACCCGCAAAGAACATCGCATTAGTAGCGATAGCATATTCTTCCGGCACCGGCAAAGACGCCCCCAAAACGATGACCAAGGAGGCTCCAAAGCCCGCTCCAGCGGAAATCCCAAGGGTGTAACTTGAGGCCAAGGGATTGTTCAAAATAGTCTGCATGATTGCCCCAGACAGCCCGAGGGCGATGCCCACCGCCACCGCCATTAAAGCAACTGGCAGCCGAATCGTCCACACTATGGCATGCACCGATGTATCTCGTGCATGACCAAGCACGGCGTTGAAAACATCTCGCAGGGGTAAAAATGACGGCCCTGTTGCCACGTCTAATAAAACGCTAAGCAACAAGGCGGCCAAAGCAATAGCAATGGCCTTGAAGCGATAAGCAGCAGCCCTTTGGTAACTGTATGTGACAGCATGGAGGGCTTGGACTGAACTCATGGTTTGAGTGGCAACATCCAAGTTCCAGAATAGGCAACCGGCAAATACTTGGCGTGGTACGCACGAAACGATGCGTCAGGGTCTACATCTTTGAACGCATCGGGGTATAAGCGCTTGGCTATGTATTGCATCGCCACAAAATCAAAAAGCGTTCGGCACAGCCCATGCTCAATTGCATGAATTTCGCCGTTTTTTATAGCCTTCATGCCAGACCAACCTGCGCGTTGCGCGTAAGTGTCTAAGGACTTACGTGTTATTTCAGGTGTCGCGTCGTAGCCAGTTTTAACAGCTTTGGGCTTGTTTACCCATGAAGATCCAGCGATGAAGATCAGGTCTGGGTTCTCAGCAATCACAGCTTCGGCATTGAGGGGGCCCCATGGTCCCGTAAGCTTCCCGTCGGCAATATTGACAGCCCCTAGGGTCGTGAACAATTTCCCCCACATGGTGCCGCTGTAGCTGTTGCCGATGGTCTCCGGCCCAGCTTGCCCTAGCTCCACATACACCTTTTTATTTGATGCACCACCCGCTTTGGCGATTCGCGCTAAAACGCTTTTGTATTCGCGTTCATACAAAGATGCCAGTTCTTGGGATCGTTGCTCTGTTCCCATCACTTTCCCAATCGCCAGCGTCGATGAAATGTGGCGTTCTAGCATTTGCGCGTTGTAGTCAATTACAACAATAGGAATGCCCGCTGCCTCAATCTGGTCCCGCGCAGTTTGCAAGGACTTGTATGTCCATTCAGCAACAAATAAAACGTCAGGCTTTAAAGCAATTACTTTTTCAGCGCTGAACGTACCGTCATCGGAGTTGCCGATGTCAGGCATTGCTTGCAAGTTCGGCAAAACTGCCGCGTAACGTGAAAATATGGCTGGGCGCCATCCTTCCCAAGGTGCACGAGAAATTCCAACGACTTTAGTCCAACCCTCTTTGCCGGTCACAGCGGTGAACTCTTCAAAATTAAAGTTAAGTACAACCCGATGAACTGGCGTAGTGATCTTTACCTTTCGGCCTAAGGCATCAGTCACCTCTACCGTTGCAGACCATGCAGATGTCACACACAGTGCAGAGACAAACAATATAACCATGCGCATAAAGCGCGAAATCAGATTCATTAAGATCATTTTTATTCTTTCATTAAAAATTAGAAAACCATATGCATTGGACGTTTAAGGTTTTGCGTGTTCTCCATGGTGTCCATGCGTGGTTGCGCTATCGACCTTGACCATGCCTTCAAAGCTTGCAAACAAGGCCCGCTGCTTTTTGTCTAATTTGGATTCAGCTGCTAGAACGGATTGGGCGAGATGGTCGGCTGTTTTTTTGTCCATGCCGGTGGTCTGTAGTACGTCGGAGCGGGTCAAGCCGTCCCCTGCACACACCGAAATCACCCATTGCGCTTTGTCTTTTTGCAGCAAAGCGCGGCCCCCTTTGCCCGTTTGTGTCCACCCCGCTACGGCGTAATTCCCATGCACGGTGACAGGACCCACCACCAAGCGTGCGTCGGGGCGATCAAATTGCTTCATCATGACGGCTTTGATTTGCGAAGACTGAGAACCTGCGGCTTTGCTTGGCGCTGCGTGCATCCCTGCTTCGGTGTGTCCCTGATGGGCCGTGCTGTTTTGCGCGAACAGGGAATGGGTGAATCCAAGCGTTGTCAGCGCGGCCAGTGAAAAGATAAAAAAGCGATAGGTTTTCATGATGAACTCCAGTTAAAGGGAACACAGTTGGGCGTGGCGCAGGGGTTGGGATACCGTTTTGCGCTCTGGCCATGCGAAAAGAGAAGTGCGCTTGTAGCTTCGCGCAGGTAAAAATTCATTCAATCGGCGGCACACTGTTTCGGGCGCAGAGTCCACGATGGATGCCATCTCTTTGAGGCTGGGTAGATTTTTTCGCTCCAGGGGAGCGTCGGCATCTTCGACGTTGCGGGCCAGCATTTTCAAAAG
>CANJNX010000163.1 GCA_947475495.1 Comamonadaceae bacterium
CGCTCGCTGACCACCTTCGGGGTAATAAATACCAGCATCTCCTGTTTGTTGGTCGAGCGCTGGCGGGTTTTGAATAAATAGCCAATTCCAGGTAAATCACCGAGCACGGGCACTTTGGTTTCGCTTTCGTTTTCATTGACTTCAAAAATTCCGCCAATCACCACCGTGCCGCCATTTTCGACCAATACCTGGGTTTTGATGTGTTTCGTATTGATGGCAAAGCCTGCGGCCGTGGCTTGTCCTACGCTGTCTTTGGTGACATCCAAATCCAAACTCACGCTGCCTTCGGGGGTGATTTGGGGTGTGACCTCCAGCTTGAGATTGGCTTTGCGAAAAGCAATCGAGGTGGCACCACTGCTCGAGGCCACTTGGTAGGGAAGCTCGGTTCCTTGCTCAATCAGTGCTTTGACTTGGTCTGCGGTAATTACCCGGGGGCTGGAAACAACCTTTCCTTTGCCATCGGCTTCCAGCGCCGAAATTTCTAGGGCCATCAGGTGGTTAGAAGACGCACCAAAGAGCGTCAGGGCAAAGGTTGCGGCGCTGTATCCGTTTTGGCCCACTGCAGGCAAGTTGACAAAGTTGGAGGATAAATTTTGGGTTCCACCTGAACCTGTCGAAGCGACCGCGTTGCCGTAAGTCGTTCCTATGGCCAGGCGTTTATCACCCCCTAAGGCCACACCACCCTCGCCTCCTTTGGACGCACTCATGTCATTGCCACCGAGCTTGACCCCCAAGGACTTACCAAACGTATCGGACGCCTCAACGATGCGCGCCTCAATCAGTATTTGACGCACCGGAATATCAAGCTGGGCAATCAACTTTTGAATTTGCTCTAACTTGGCCGGTGTGTCGGTGACAAACAACTGATTGGTCCGCGGTTCGGCAAAAACACTGCCCCGCGCACTGAGAATTCTCGCGCTGGCATGTGGAGCGCTGCTGCTAGCGCTGAGTTGCGGCGCAATATCAAGTGCTTTCGCATAGTTCATTGGAAAGGACTGGGTCCGCAAAGCTTCTACGCCCTCCACCGATGCCAGACTTTCAAATTCCAATTTATCTTTGGCAGCAATTTCTTCTTTGGGCGCAACCCAAAGCACATTTCCATTCTTGCGAACCCCCAACCCCTTGGCTTGCAAAATAATATCCAAGGCCTGGTCCCAAGGGATATCTTGCAAGCGCAGGGTCAATGACCCCGTCACCGAGTCCGAGGTGATGACATTGAATTGGGTAAAGTCTGCAATCACTTGCAATACCGAGCGAACCTCAATGTTTTGAAAATGCAAAGATAACTTTTCACCTTTGTAACCTGAACCCGGCAGGATTTTTTTGTTATCGGTTTGCGCTTCTTTGATTTCAATCACCCATTGCTTATCCGCTTGGTAGGAAAAATGTTCCCACTGGCCTTGGGATGCAATGACCATCCGAACACGCTCACCGGCTTGGGTCGTTGTAATAGATTGAATCGGAGTTGCAAAGTCTGAAACATCCATGCGCCGGTGCAAGCGTTCAGGTAAGGCAGCTTGTGAAAATTCAGCAATTAATTGGTCACCTTGTCTGCGCACATTCATTTCCGTTTGGGCGTCGGGTAATGTCACTTTCACGCGGCCCACCCCCAGAGAAGCTTTTTGAAACTCCACATCGGACAATGGCGTCAAACCCTTTGCGCTGGCAAGACTGAAGGCCGGCAGGGGAGGCCGCACCGGCAAGGGACTTTCGGCATGCGCGGAAATGCAAAGAAACACAAAGGGGATAAACCCAAACTTTTGCCAGGTTGAATGAATCCATGTCACGGCGTACCCCTTGTCATTGGGATGAAGGTGCTTCGCTGGGACTGTCGCCCAGAAGCGTCTGTTGAATTTTCAAGCACTACCAGGCCCGAACTGTCCACTGAACTCACCCGGCCCTGGTTTGTTCCAAGAACCGTTCCGACCCGCGCGGGGTACACCGCACCCTTAAGACGGATCAAGCCCACGCTGCGATCGCCTTGCCTGAGTTGTCCGACCAGGCGCATGGAGTCCAATGGGGCCGCTTCCAAAGGATGCTTTGCACCGGATGCACCAGGCTGAGAAGGCGGAGCTACTGCCTTAGCAATTGCGGATGCGGCTTGGGTTGCATGCGGCTTAAAAGGGTTCGGTCTGCGAGACCCTTCGTAATGCGTTGGATCCAAAGTCCAAGCAGCCTCAACAGCCGTCACCGATTTTTCTTCGCGAAATGCCGCGGCCTCGGCAGGGCTACGTTGGCGAAAGGCTTTGAGCTTCCCGTGAAGCGTGACGGTATCTTTGGCGCCCGTCTCCAAACTGAGTTGATCAAGCACCACCCAATGATCGAAATGCGCAAGTTCTGAAACAAAACCGCCCATCGCATGAAAAGCCCCTTTCACCCTGATGGAAGCCGGCAACTCGACCCATTGCGAACTCACCCGTGCAGCCTCGGGTTTGAACCACTCCAGCGCAACCTTATGCCGACGCCCTGCTTGATTCAACTCCGAAAGCAATTCATCCCAATGCGCTTTATCGGGCAAGGGGCTGCTTAACTTGCGCATCTGGTCTTGGAGCGCTTGCACTTCAGAAGACAAGGGCTGTAGCAAGGCTGCTTTTTCACGTTTCAATTGAATCTGTTTGTCCAACTCCTGCGTTTCGATTTGTAAATTCTGAAGTACTCCCCTGAGATCAGCAATGAAAATAAACTCTAATACGAGCCACAATAAGAAACCAGCGCCCGTCAACAAGCACCATTTCCACGCCACAGGCCACAAGTGAGGTTGGCGAACCTCCAATCCATGCAGGCGCTTGACCCAAGTGCGCATACCCATCCTCTTTACTCCTTCACCAGTGCCAAAGGCTTTGCCGCTGCAGTTTTCAATTGCACGCGCAGGTTAAAACGAAAAGCAGGAGATTGCAGTGCGGACTCCCCATGCGCATTTTCCAAACGCATGTCCAATAGCTCTGGATTGGAAAACAAGCTGCTTTTTTGGGCCAGGTGAAGCATCCATTCAAAGACCGCATCGCTGCTTAAGGCGTCGCCTGTGATGAGGATGCCTTGCGCCGATTGCAGTACCTTGGTCAAAAAAATTCCATCGGGAAACTCTGCAGTCAGGGCATTCATCACATGCACCGGGAGATACCGCTGGCTTTGCAATAGCGCCATGGCGTGGTGGCGTTTTTTAAGCGCGGCTGTTTCTGCCTGCAGTGTCACCACGTGTTTGATTTTTTGATCCCATTGCTTTACTTCTGCTTTGGCAAGGTCGTTGTTATATCGCTGGCGTTCAATCAGAGAATCAAAGACAACCGCCATCACAAACGCACTGAGAACACCCACGGCACATGACAAAGCCAACAGCCGTAAAAAATGTGCCCGCAGGCGCAGTCGGCGTGCTTCGCGGTAGGGGAGCAAATTGAATTCCATCACTATGCTGGCGTTCTGAGTGCCAAGCCACACGCTCTCACATAGTGCGGCGCTTCTTTATGAACGGTATGGCGATCAAGTCCCGGGTGAACCGCCAAGCCTACAAAGGGATCAAGGACATCGCAGGGAATGTGGGTGGCTTGCGTGGCCCATTCGCAAATTCCTTCTGTTAAAGCCACGCCTCCTGCCAAATACAGTCCATGGACGCGCCCGGTTGTCGCAGTCTGCAAAAACTGCTGCAACCCGTTTTCAATGTCCTTCGATAACGCGCCCCTGTGCTTATCTTGCAGTGGCTGCGCACAGGACTGAGAATGCCAATAAATCGGTTTGACATATTGGAAGGCTTGGGTGCTTACCGTGGATGCACTCCATTTCAATTGAAGAAAAATGGCGTCAGCTGGTGTAGGTGGGGCCAATCGCATGACACGCACCATCGCTCGACTCAGCGATGCATTTTGAATTTCTACGACCACCGGCTCCAACCCAGAACGATC
>CANJNX010000164.1 GCA_947475495.1 Comamonadaceae bacterium
AGACCAGCCCGACTTGTTTGCCCGCATTTGCGGCTATTTTGACCAAGCCGCGTTCAGTATTTTGGACGCCCGCGTTCACACCACCCAGCACGGTTACGCCTTAGACACTTTTCAAATCGTCACCTCTGCGGGCATGCAAGAACACTACCAAGCGTTGACGAGCATGCTTGAAAATGATTTGGCTTTGGCGATTGCCAACGCTGGTCCTTTGCCTACACCAAGCAAGGGCCGGGTCTCGCGGCGCGTCAAGAGTTTTCCTATTGCGCCGCGCGTCACGCTGCGGCCAGACGAGAAGGCGCAAAACTGGCTGCTCAATATTTCTGCAAGTGACCGCTTAGGATTGTTGTACAGCATCGCCCGTGTTTTGGCGCGGCACAAAATTGAAGTGCAACTCGCCAAAGTGGCCACATTGGGCGAGCGGGTGGACGATACGTTCTTGATCCACGGCACCCAGTTGCAGTTCAATAAAGCACAAATTGAGATTGAAACCGAGCTGCTTGAGGCACTTTCAGACTAGCGTCTCATGGTTTTCCATGATCCCCGAATCCTTAGGTTAAGGTAAATTGCCACTGGTCATTTTTGCTATACCTTTATCGAATTGGAGACGACGTGAATTCAGACATCGAAATCGCCCAAGCGGCCCGGATGAAACCCATCAGTGAAATTGCAGCGGGCTTGGGAATTCCCGATTCTGCGTTTGATCCTTATGGGCGCTACAAGGCCAAGATTGCCTTGGACTATGTTGACAGCTTGGCTGACCGTCCCAACGGGAAGTTGATTTTGGTCTCCGCCATCAGCCCCACACCCGCTGGTGAAGGTAAAACCACCACCACGGTTGGCTTGGGTGACGCGCTAAACCGCATTGGCAAAAAAACCATTATTTGCTTGCGAGAGCCAAGCTTGGGTCCTGTGTTCGGTATGAAGGGCGGAGCAGCAGGCGGAGGCCACGCGCAAGTGGTACCGATGGAAGATATCAATCTGCATTTCACCGGGGACTTCAACGCCATTGCATTGGCCAACAACCTGCTGTCGGCGCTGATCGACAACCATATTCACCACGGCAACGCCCTCGATATTGATGTGCGTCGTATCACGTGGAAACGGGTGATGGACATGAATGACCGTGCCCTGCGCGACATTACCTGCTCCTTGGGCGGCCCCGGCAACGGCTTTCCGCGCCAAGATGGATTTGACATTGTGGTGGCATCGGAAGTGATGGCCATCTTCTGTTTGGCTACCAGCTTGAAAGACCTCAAGGAACGCTTGGGCAATATTGTGATTGGTTACAGCAAAGCACTCAAACCTATTCGCGCACGGGACCTCAATGCACACGGAGCAATGACCGTTTTGCTGCGCGAGGCGCTCAAGCCCAATTTGGTTCAAACCCTAGAAAACAACCCCGCTTTTATTCACGGCGGTCCTTTTGCCAATATCGCGCATGGCTGCAACTCTGTACTGGCCACCCAAATGGCGCTCAAACTGGCCGATTACGTGGTCACCGAAGCGGGCTTTGGCGCAGACCTGGGCGCAGAGAAGTTTGTTGACATCAAGTGCCGTAAATCGGGCCTGCGCCCTTCAGCTGTGGTGTTGGTAGGAACCATTCGCGCCTTGAAGTACCACGGCGGCTGTGACCTCAAAGAGCTCAACAAAGAGAACTTAGTAGCGCTTGAAAAAGGAATTGCCAATTTAGAGCGGCACGTTAGCAATGTGCGAACCCACTACGGCCTGCCTTGTATTGTGTCGATGAACCACTTTACACCGGACACCCCAGCCGAATTTGCTTTGCTCAAAACCAAGTTAGACCATTTGCAAGTGCCGGTGATCTCAGCGCGGCACTGGGCCGACGGCGGCGCTGGCGCAGAAGATGTGGCCCGCGCAGTAGTCGAGCTCACAGCAACGCCCAACAAAGGCTTTCGCTTTGTCTATGAAGACGAGATGCCGCTTTGGGAAAAAATGAAGGCCGTTGCGACCAAGATTTACGGCGCAAGCGATATCAGTGCCGACACCAAAGTACGCGCTGAAATCCAACGGCTGCAAGAGGCAGGGTATGGCCACTACCCGATTTGCGTGGCAAAAACCCAGTATTCGTTTTCTACCGATGCCCAAAAGCGCGGAGCGCCCAGTGGGCACACTGTCAATGTGCGGGAGGTTCGATTGGCTGCGGGCGCTGAATTTGTTGTGATGGTCTGTGGTGACATCATGACCATGCCCGGCCTGCCAAAAATACCTTCTTCCGAGCATATTGACATTGACGATGCGGGCAAGGTCTTAGGCTTGTTCTAGTTCTGTTACGGGAGCGTAAAGAACCCCAACCCGGGGTGGTGAAAACACCTAGTCGCCAATTGCTTGACTTCTAAAGGTTTAGACCTAAACTAATCTCATCATTATTATGGGCTTGGTTTCGGTATGAACATCGTTTGCATTGGTGGCGGTCCCGCGGGTTTGTATTTTGCGCTGCTGATGAAGCAGAACAACCCGGCCCACGAGATTACCGTTGTCGAACGTAACAAGCCCTATGACACGTTTGGCTGGGGGGTGGTTTTCTCTGACGCCACCATGGACAACATGCGCATTTGGGACCCCCAAACTGCCGCAGATATTGAAGTCGCCTTTAACCACTGGGATGACATTGAACTCGGCTTCAAAGGCGAAACAATCCGCTCTGGTGGCCACGGCTTTGTGGGTATTGGCCGCAAAAAACTACTCAACATTTTGCAGCGCCGCTGTGAAGCCTTGGATGTCAAACTGGAGTTTGAGGTCGATGCTGACTCGGATTTGCAGTACCCCGACGCAGACTTGGTGATTGCCAGTGATGGCATTAACTCGCGCATTCGCTCCAACTACGAAGCCGTCTTTAAGCCCGATGTGGTCACCCGGCCTAACCGCTTCATTTGGCTTGGGACCCACAAGCTCTATGACGCTTTCACTTTTTTGTTTGAGAAAACAGAACATGGCTGGTTTCAAGCCCATATTTACAAGTTCGATGACACGACAACCACTTTTATTGTGGAGTGCCCGGAGCATGTCTGGCTCGCCCACGGCTTAGACCAAGCAGACCAAGACCAGTCGATTGCATTTTGCGAAAAAATCTTTGCCAGCAATTTGCAAGGTGCGAAATTGATGACCAACTCGCGCCACTTGCGGGGCTCGGCCTGGTTGAATTTCCAACGCGTCAAATGCGAACAATGGTCCCACTTTAATGGGCGCAGCCACGTGGTGTTGATGGGCGACGCTGTTCACACCGCCCATTTTGCGATTGGCTCAGGCACCAAATTGGCGATAGAAGATGCGATTGAACTCACGCGCCAGTTCAAAGAATTGGGAGACTCTCCCGAAAATATTCCCTTGGTCTTAGAGCGCTACCAAGCGCTTCGCCATGTCGATGTTTTGCGCCTGCAAAATGCGGCTTGGAATGCCATGGAGTGGTTTGAAGTGTGTGGAGAGCGGTATTGCGACCAGCTCGAAGCGCCTCAGTTCATGTACTCCATGTTGACCCGTAGCCAGCGCATTAGCCATGAAAATCTGCGTCTGCGAGATGCGAAGTGGCTGGCTGGGTTTGAAACGTGGTTTGCTACCAACGCAGGGCAAGCGCCGGCCCCCGGACAAAGCGCCCCACCCCCGATGTTTACCCCCTATACGGTGCGCGGTCTGACCCTCAAAAATCGCGTTGTAGTTTCGCCAATGGCGCAGTACTCTGCCGTCGAAGGAGTTGTGGGGGATTACCACTTGGTACACCTCGGTGCACGTGCACTGGGTGGCGCCGCAATGGTATTTGCCGAGATGACTTGCGTGAGTGCCCACGGGCGAATTACACCGGGCTGCCCTGGGATGTACACCCCAGAGCACACTGCCGCATGGAAGCGCATTGTCGATTGGGTGCATAGCCATA
>CANJNX010000165.1 GCA_947475495.1 Comamonadaceae bacterium
GCGCAACGTAACTTCCAAGCCAACGCCAAGGCGATTGAGACCAGTTCGACGATGACTTCGGCCATCATTAACTTGCGCTCGTAATCGCTAAGCCTTTGACCCCAGTAGGAGCCTGACATGGATCGTTTAGCCTTTAACGCGGTCGCTGCCATTAACGAGCAGCGCGTGGCCCGGCAAATGTCAACCAACGAGTTGGCCAACGTGTCCACGATTGGCTTTAAACGCAGCTTTGAAGCCTCGGTGCGCGCGATTCAAGCGGTGGGCTCGGGTTTATCCACCCGCCAACAGCCCCAATCCTTTACCGAGGACTACATCAGCATGCGCGCCGGAACCGTCATGGCCACCGGCAACGATCTCGATGTGGCCTTGTCTGGCAGCACCGTCATGGGCGTTACCGCTCCTGACGGAACCTTGGCATTTACTCGCCGTGGTGATCTGCGCGTGAACGCCAATGGTGCTTTAGAAAACGGCAGCGGTTACCTCGTTCGCGGCCAAGGCGGCGGCGCGATCACGGTTCCCCCGGGCTTAAAAATCACGATCAAGTCCGACGGAACCGTTTTCGGCGCAGACCCCGCGCAGGGTGTCAATACGCCACCGGTGGCCTTGGGTAATTTGCTCATCCGTGACAGCACCGGAACCAAGCTACAACGCCGCGAAGACGGCTTGTTTCAAGTCGTAGGCAGCGCGCCTGGACAAGATATTCCTCCTGGCCCCAACCTTCCCGGCCTGACCTCTGGCGCCCTGGAGGGCAGCAACGTCAACGCCCTGGAGGTCATGGTCCGACTCATGGACCAAAGCCGCTCGTTTGAACAGCAGGTCAACATGATCAAAGAAAGCAAGACTTGCGATGAATCTGGCGCAAGCATGATGAAACCCAGCTGACGGTTTTCCGCATGGCGCGATCCTTGCTTTAATCTATTTAACTTAAATACCAAAGGAGCTGACCATGGATGCATCAATGTGGGTAGCCAAAACCGGCCTCGACGCGCAACAGACGCGTATGAACGTTATTTCGAACAACTTGGCCAACGTCAACACGACCGGCTTCAAGCGCGACCGCGCGGTTTTCGAAGACCTGTTGTACCAAAACATCCGCCAAGCCGGCGGCCAAACCGGCGCGACCACCCAAGCCCCCACCGGCTTGATGCTCGGAACCGGTGTACGCGTGGTTGCCACCGAAAAACTCCACGCCCAAGGCAATATGGTCAACAGCCAAAACCCCTTGGACGTCGCGATTGCGGGTGAAGGCCATTTTCAAATCGCCCAAGCCGACGGCACCATTGCTTACACGCGGGACGGCAACTTCAAAGTGTCGGCGACCGGACAGCTGGTCACATCCAGCGGCGCGCCCATTCAACCCGCCATCACCATTCCCGCCACCGCGTCAACGGTCACCATTGGCCGTGACGGCACGATCTCGGTCGAACTCTCCACTGGCGGCCAACAGGTTCTCGGACAGCTGCAAATTGCGCGCTTCTTGAATCCTGCCGGCTTACAAGCGGCAGGCCAAAACCTGATGAAAGAAACCCCAGCCAGCGGCCCACCCCAGGTGCAACAGCCTGGCCAAAACGGCTCTGGCACTTTGATGCAAGGCACTCTGGAGGCTTCTAACGTCAATGTGGTGGAAGAGATGGTCAACATGATTGAAACCCAACGCGCCTACGAGATCAATTCCAAAGCGATCTCTGCGGTTGACGGAATGCTCAAGTACATCAACCAAAACATGTAACAGGCATTTGCCATGACAACCCTTGCCCCCGCCTTCTCCATTCGCCTCGCTGCCACCCTTCTCGCTGTGTGCGGCTTGGGTGCTTGCACGGTCCTGCCCGCCGAGCCGATGAAGCATTCCGAAGGTTTTACCCCGGTTTACCCCATGTCCCAAGAGCAAGCCGCTCAGGCCACCGGGGCGATTTACAACGGCCGTTTGAGCGAAAACTTTTTTGGCCGTGGCCGCAGTTTTCAAGTCGGCGATGTCATTACCGTGATTTTGGATGAGTCCACCAAAGCCGGACGCAGCCAGGTGGGCAGCTTAAGCCGCGCTTCGACCAACGATGTTCTCAAAGGCAATAACGCAGTCATTGCGGCTGCTGGAAACTTCTTAGGTGGAGCCAGCACCCTGGGCGCCACCGTGACCAACAAAGGCACGGGAACCGCAGACCAATCAGCAACGCTGACGGGCTCGGTGGCTGTGTCGGTGATCGAGATCATGGCCAACGGCAACCTCGTTTTACGCGGTGAAAAGCAAGTGGCTTTGACCGAGGGCTCAGAAATCATTCAGGTCGCAGGCGTAGTCCGCGCCGAAGACATTGCGCCTAACAACACCGTGGCCTCTCGCCGCTTAGCGAACGCCCAAATTGCCTACCGTGGCACAGGCGACCTCGCAGCCACCAGCCGCGCCGGTTGGGGCACCAGCGCCCTGCTCAAACTGTGGCCCTTCTAAGCATGAAACAACTTTTACGCTCCTTGCCCTTGGTGGCTTTGCTGTGGGCCTTGCCTTTGGCTGCGGCGCATGCCGACCGCATCAAAGACCTCACCAGCATGGCCGCCATGCGTAGCAACCAACTCATCGGCTACGGCCTGATCGTGGGTTTGCAAGGCACAGGCGACGGCTCCGATTTGTCGTTCACCACCCAAAGCATGAAAACCCTGCTCAACCGCATGGGCGTGAACCAAGAAAACCCGCTCAGCGACTTTGAAGCGGCCAGCAGCGGCGGAAAAATCGATTTGAAAAACGTAGCGGCTGTGATGGTCACGGCCGACCTGCCTGGCATGGCCAAGCCTGGCCAGCGCATTGACATCAATGTCGCAGCCATTGGAAAAGCCACCAGCTTGCGCGGCGGCAGTTTGCTATTGACCAGCTTGCGCGGTGTCGACGGCCAAACTTACGCGATTGCCCAAGGCTCGCTCACCGCCATGGGCATAGACGCGGGCGCTGCAGGCTCGAAAGTGTCTGTGGGCGTTACCACCTCAGCACGCATTCCAAGCGGTGCAACGGTGGAAAAAGCCGTAGACAACCCCTTTGACAAAGCCGACAACGTCTTGCTCAATTTGCGCGAGAGCGACTTCACCACCGCCTCGAGCATCATTCAAGCGATCAACGCCAAATTTGGCGCTGACGTGGCCACAGCGATTGACGGCGTGTCCATTGTGGTGAGGGCGCCCATGGACAGCAGCCAACGCGTCTCGTTCATGAGCATGATCGAAAACATCGACGTCCAACCCGGCGAGCCACCCGCTCGCGTGGTGGTCAACGCCCGAACCGGCACGGTCGTCATTAGCCGCAATGTGCGCGTCTTTGCCGCTGCTGTGACCCACGGAACGATCAGCGTCTCGGTTGCAGCCACCAACGAAGTTTCACAACCTGGCGCTTTAGCGACAGGAACCACCACACCCGTTCAAAACGCGGATATCAAAGTCAGCGAGCCCAACAAGCCCATGTTCTTGTTCCAGCCCGGTGTGGACTTGCGCCAAATCGTGGACGCAGTGAACCAAGTGGGCGCGACGCCTTCAGCACTGATTGCGATTTTGGAAGCCCTGAAAAGCTCCGGCAGCCTGCGTGCCGAACTCTTGGTGATTTAACGCATACCGCATTCACACCATGGACTCCCTCACCAACGCCCTCCCCCCATCGGCCCAAGCCGCGGCGATGACTGGGTCTTACCTTGACTTTGACGGTCTGGGCAAGCTCAAGGGACAGGCGCGCTCTGATGCCAAAGCGGCCACCCGCGAAACCGCCCAGCAGTTTGAGGCCATGTTTTTGCAGATGATGATGAAGTCCATGCGGGACGCCACGCCCAAAAGCGAGCTCAACCAATCTTCGGCGACAGAAACCTTTGAAGCCATGTTTGACAAAGAGGTCTCCGTGGCCATGTCCAAGC
>CANJNX010000166.1 GCA_947475495.1 Comamonadaceae bacterium
AAATAGGGTATGTCCCTCATACCTGCAACCATCCTTACCGGATTTTTAGGCGCCGGAAAAACCACCTTACTCAAACGCATCTTGACCGAAGCCCACGGTCAAAAAATTGCGGTGATTGAGAATGAGTTCGGAGAAGAAAATATCGACAGCGATATTTTGGTCTCTGACACCAGTGAGCAAATCATCCAAATGAGCAATGGCTGCATTTGCTGCACGATCCGGGAAGATTTGCGCGTCACATTGCAGGACTTGGCAGAAAAGAAACGCAAAGGCGAACTCAGTTTCGACCGCGTGGTGATTGAAACCACGGGCTTGGCGGACCCCGGTCCAGTCGCCCAAACGTTTTTCATGGACGATGAAATTGCCGAATCGTATTTGCTCGACTCGATTTTGACGCTGGTGGATGCCAAGCATGCCCCCACCCAACTCAATGAACGCCAAGAGGCACGCCGCCAAGTGGGGTTTGCGGATCAAATTTTTATCAGCAAGTCTGAGCTGGTTTCCAAGGATTCGCTCGAAGCCCTGCAACACCGTTTAAAGCACATGAACCCGCGCGCGCCACAGAAAACGGTGCATTTTGGAGAGGTAGCGATCAAAGACGTGTTCGATCTGCGCGGCTTTAATCTCAATGCCAAGCTCGACATTGACCCGGATTTCCTCAAGGCCGATGACCACGACCATGATCACGCCCACCACCATCACGCAGATGGGGAGGCCTGCGACCACCCTTCGCACAAGCACGCCCATGGGCACCACCACCATACTGACGATGATGTCAATAGCTTTGTGTTTAAGTCCGATCGGCCGTTTGACCCGGCCAAGCTCGAAGACTTTTTGGGTGCGATTGTGAATATTTACGGCCCCCGCATGCTGCGCTACAAAGGGGTTTTGTTCATGCAGGGAACGGACCGCAAGGTGATTTTTCAAGGCGTTCACCAGCTCATGGGCAGCGACTTAGGCCCCGCTTGGGGCCCTGAAGAGCACAAATCCAGCAAGATGGTCTTTATTGGCATTGATTTGCCCAAAGATATTCTTCTGCAAGGCATGGAACAGGCGCTGGTCTAAAGCCTGGCGACCTTAAAAAACAATCTTTGTGTCGATTTTGCAACGTATGGGAAAAGCCCATGTGAAGCCTGTACACTCCCGCGCCGAAGCGGTCGGTTCGTCCGCAGAGGTTCAGGCTGGATTTCCAGCACCCATTTAGCAAGCGCAGCCAGTTTCTGCCAGGAGACACGTAGTGAAAGCGAAAACCGGGAAAGTGATTGATAAAAAGAAATCCAACGCCAAAACCAAGGCCGCACCTGTCAAGGTCAGTGCCAAGGCAAAAGCAGCACCTGTGAAGAAGGTGATTGCAAAAAAACCGGCGCCCAAGAAAGTGGCCGTGAAGAAAGCGGTTGCTAAAAAACCGATTGCTAAAAAAGCACTTGCAAAAAAACCGGTGCCTAAAAAAGTGGCTGTGAAAAAAACCGTTGCGAAAAAAGTGATCGCTAAGAAAACACCGCCTAAAAAAGTAATAGCCAAGAAAGTGGTTGCCAAGAAGGTCGTGGCGAAAAAAGCCATTGCAAAACCTGTCAAAAAAGCAATACCACTTAAAAAGTCGGCGGTGAAAAAAGCGCTTGCTCCCGCGAAAAAATCGCCACCGTCAAAAGCCAAGCCTGCTGCAAAAAAACCAGTAGCGGTCAAAAAACCCATTCCTAAAAAACAAGTGCCTCGCAAGGCACTTGTTGCAGTGAAAAAGCCCGTTGTCAAAGTCGTCGCGAAATCGAAAGTGGCAAAGACAACTCCCCCCAAAAACAAGCCATCACCCTCAAAAAGCGTGGCGAAAACGAAAACCCAGTCTCCCGTGAATTCTTCCGTCTTGAAAGCTGTAGTCAGCAGTGTTACAGCAACAGCGCCTGGCGCAGTCCCTATTAAATCCGGCCGTCCTTCTTCGCGCCTGGCCCAGCTCACCGTGCCTTCGATGGCGCAGTCCGTTGCTTCGACCGCAGCAAAAGCGAGTTACTCTCAAACGCCAGCTTCTTTCGTCATCGTTCCGATGATGCCTGCAAGTGTGAAAAAAGACAGCAAGTTGGCCAACAACTGGAAAACCAAGCAGGTTGCTGATTTGAAAGACACTGAGTTGATGGCGATGCCAGATTCAGAGTACATGAATGAAGTGCAGCTCGCCGCATTTCGTTTAAAGCTCAGCTCCCTCAAACGCGATATTCTCAACAGTGCTGGCGAGACCACAGAACACTTGCGCGAAGATACGTCCGTGGTCCCGGACCCCGCTGATCGGGCCACCATTGAAGAAGAGCATGCGCTCGAACTTCGAACACGCGACCGCGAGCGCAAGCTATTGAAAAAAATCGAGCAGTCCATTGCGCGTATTGATGCCGGTGATTACGGATACTGCGATGAAACCGGCGAGCCCATTGGTGTGGGACGTTTGCTGGCACGGCCGACCGCGACCTTGTCTTTAGAGGCCCAACAACGCAGAGAACTCAAACAAAAAATGTTTGGAGACTGAGTCTCTTTTTGCGTAAATCATGCAACCTGCGACAAGGCACCGCTAGCGATAGCGGTGCCTTTTTTACGTCTAGCGGTCAGAGTGTTGAAAAACTTGAAAACAAATTTTTTTGAAGTTTTACATTCATAAGGCTTGCTAAGTACTTAATTTAGAACAGTTTTTTTGGATATTAAAGTTCAAAATCCGCGTCTAAGTCCTTGATTTCATTGAAAAAATCTCTCCCTGAAGCCTTGCAAGTCTCGCAATTGCTGTTAAAGTGCAAAAAAGTGCAATTAAGTGGTGAAAAGTGCTTTCCGAGTGCTTTTCACTGGGATTCTTTGGATAAAGAGGTTTTTTGTGGTGTTTCAAGGTGCTTCGTCACTCGCTCTCGATGCTAAGGGTCGGCTGTCTATGCCTACCCGGCACCGTGACGTTTTGACTGCAACCGCAGCAGGCCAAATCACCATCACCAAACATCCCCATGGCTGCCTCATGGTGTTTCCCCGCCCTGAATGGGACCTGTTTCGGGATCGCATTGCTGCTTTGCCCATGGCTGCGCAGTGGTGGAAACGCATTTTTTTAGGCAATGCGATGGATGTCGAACTCGACAGCACCGGGCGCATTTTGATTTCCCCTGAATTGCGCCAAGGCGCAGGCATCACCAAAGACACGGTGCTCCTCGGAATGGGCAACCATTTCGAGTTGTGGGACAAGGTGACCTATGACGCGCAAGAGGCCAAGGCAATGCAAGAGCAGATGCCAGATGTCTTCAAAGACTTTTCGTTTTAGGCGCGGTGATGCAAGCGCCTTCCAACCACACCACCGTTTTGCTCAACGAGGCGGTCGAGGCATTGCAAGTGTCTGAAGGCATCTACGTCGATGCCACCTTTGGTCGGGGCGGCCATTCCCGTTTAATTTTGTCGCAACTCTCGCCTAGCGGGCAACTCATTGCATTTGATCGCGACCTCGAAGCGGTCGCTGAATCCCAAAGTATTCATGACGCGCGCTTTAGCATTCGACAAGAAAGTTTTTCTCACCTCGAGAACTTGCCTGCGGGCAGCGTTGCAGGCTTATTGATGGACCTGGGCGTGAGCTCCCCACAAATTGATACAGCTGTTCGCGGCTTTAGTTTTCGCTTTGAAGGACCCCTGGACATGCGCATGGACACCACGCGCGGACTGAGCGTGGCCCAGTGGTTGGCTGATGCCGATGTGGAAAATATTACGGAGGTGATACGTGACTATGGCGAAGAACGGTTTGCTGGCTCCATTGCAAAGGCGATTGTCGCTCGCCGACAGGAGCGGGGCCCTGTTTCAACCACCACCGAATTGGCCCAGCTCGTGGCTGACACGGTCAAAACCCGCGAGCCGGG
>CANJNX010000167.1 GCA_947475495.1 Comamonadaceae bacterium
CTGTGCATCGTCATGGTAGTGGTTGACAAAGCGCATCTCCGGAATCGCGCGGGTTTTTTGGGCCCACATGTACACCGCATCAAACACGCTGGCCGTGGTGGTGGCGGAATACTGCGGGTAGGCAGGCATTACCAAAACCCGTGTCACGCCGTCGGCCTTCAAGGCATCGAGCTGCGAGGCAATCGAGGTGCTGCCGTAGCGCATCGCCCAGCGCACCACCACATGGTGGCCAAGTTGGGTGAGTCGCGATTGAAGCAAAGTGGCCTGTTTTTCAGTCCACAATTTCAAAGGCGAGCCTTCAGGCGTCCAGACGCTGGCGTATTTGGCCGCTGATTTGGCAGGCCGAAAGCGCAAGATGATGCCGTGCAAGATGAGCATCCACAAAAGGCGCGGGATTTCAACCACCCGGTGGTCGCTTAAAAATTCCGCCAAATAGCGGCGAACCGCTTGGGGCGTAGGTGCATCGGGTGTACCGAGGTTGCAAAAGAGCACCGCAGTTTTTGCGGCTTGCCCATGGGCGTAAGGGGGTTCTTTAGAAAATGGCATGCGGTATTCTCCCGCACCTATGACCGATTTTTCACACCTGCGCGCGATAACCCTTGATTTGGATGACACGCTCTGGCCTGTTTGGCCCACCATTGCCCGTGCCGAGAAGGCTTTGGGCGATTGGCTTTTGGTACGAGCGCCCCTGACGGCCGCCTTGTTTTCGGACCCCGTAGCGCGGCAAACGCTGCGCGATGAAGTGCTCGCAGCCTGTCCCCATTGGTCTCATGACCTCAGTGCCTTGCGTTTGGAAGCCTTGCGCCAAGGCCTCTCCCGCTCGACGGAAGACGTCACATTGGCTACAGAGGCATTCGAGGTGTTTTTTGCCGAGCGCCAGCGGGTGGATTTGTTTGCCGACGCCGAGCCCGCTTTGGCAGCACTGAGCGCTCGTTATCCGATCTTGGCTGTGTCTAACGGCAACGCCGATGTTCACCGGGTTGGGTTGGGTGCGTACTTTGTGGGCAGTGTGAGCGCGCAGTCCTGCGGCGTAGCCAAACCGCATGTGGATATTTTTCATGCAGCCGCACGCGCCTTGAAGCTGCAACCCCATGAGGTGCTGCACGTCGGCGATGATGCCGAATTGGATGTTTTAGGCGCTTTGGATGCGGGCATGCACACCGCATGGATCAACCGCAAAGCGCACACGTGGCGTCATCCACAAACACCGCACATCACCGCAACCACGATGGTGGACTTGTGCAGCGCTTTAGGGGTCGCGGTTTAAGGTGCAGGCTTAAACGTCAGCGTGCTCGCGGTATGTGCTTTGATATCAGCCGCGCTTAAATACTGCGCAACATACTCGCCTTTGGCAAAACGTGTCGCTTGGTCCGCGTAGTGCTTGTCAAACAATACGCCACTTTGTCCCACGGGGTTAATACCAAGCGCTTTGCTGGCGTCTGCAAAATCAACCACCCGGCGGGTGGATGGTCCGTGCGCCACCAACCACGGCGCTGGGCCAATGGAACTGGAGAAATTATTCGGAACTTCCCGGGCGCCAGGAACGCCAAAGGGGCCCACATTGAACAATTTATCCAAGGGCTTTTGCTGGCCCAAAGGATGGTTGTGGGTCAGCGTATGGGCTTTGCCCCACAGCCACTGGGCGCTGTCTTTGCCATAGGTTTTTTCCAAATGGGCGAGAGCTGCTTTCCATGCGGCTAACACCGTGTCATTGCGGCTTTCAATGGCCGGTGTGGTTTTGTTGTCCCACCAGGGCGACTGCGCGTCGGCAAATAGCCGGGGCAGGGCACTGTCAAGGGCACGGGTTCTTAAAAGCGCTTTGAATGGGTCTTCGCCTAATTCGTCGGCCATTGCGCCGTGGGCCACTTCAAAAAGCAACTGGCTCCATACCGTGGGGGCTATGCTGTCTTGTGAGAAGTCCCCCGTCCAGTTGCGCAGTCCCTCAACCAAGCCACGCCCTGCGGCGTCCGTCACCACAGCGTCCAAAACGGGCAACAGGCTGTCGAGAACACGCTTGGCGTAAGGCGTTTGAACATCCAATTGCAAGGCTTGGGTTGCAGCGGTATCCCATTTTTTACCCGTGGTTTGCAATAACTGGTTTAAGCGTTGGCCGCGGCCTGGCGGATTGAAGTAGCCTGCAACAGGCAACGTGGAGGCAGGCTGAAAATTGGCAGAAACAATATAACCCCGGCCTGGGTTTTCTTCTTGGGGGTTCTCGCTGAATGCGGAGAAGCCGAGTTTCTCCGCTTCGCCTTTGGCGCTGTCCAAAATAAATGTGGGTTGAACTCCTGCCGGGCGAATCGGCAGTTTGGCCGCAGCCCACCATCCGATATCGCCTTGGGCGTTGGCCCACACCACGTTCAAACCCGGCGCATGGATTTTGCTCGCCGCGCTTCGGGCTTTGTCGCGGGTGTTGGCGCGGTTAAGTTCGTAAAACGCGTCTAACAAAGGATTGTCGGTTTCTAGAAATGCCCACCACATGGCAATGGGTGTCGTGCCTAAGCTGTCTTTGAATGCGTCGTTAATCAAGGGGCCATGGGGCGAGCGGCGCAGATTCAAAGTGACTGGCGCTTGGCCTTTCACGTTGATGGTCTCGGTGCGTTCTTTCAAGTCCACCCATTGCCCTTTCGACCACACTTGCTTGGGGTTGGCGGGGTTGGTCTTTTCTGCAATCAAATCGATATCGTCGTTTTGGAACATCGTCAGGCTCCAGCCGAACTCGGCGTTGTGCCCTAACAAAGCCACGGGGTTCAAGGCCTGGTAGTGCCCGTACAAAGAAAATCCGGGGCTGCTTAAGTGGGCTTCGTACCAAACCGCAGGTGTGGAATAAGCAATGTGCGGGTCACCCGCGAGCATCGGTTTTCCGCTGGCGGTGTGGCTTCCAGCAATCACCCAGGCGTTGCTGCCTTCAATCGTTGGCACGCCGGCTTTGTCTAAAGCCGCTTGGCTTAAAGCGGAGAGTTCACCCAGGGCTTTCCAATCCTTGGTATTGAGGGCGGTTTTTTCACCGGCCAGAGCTGCAGCTCCACGGGGCTTCCAGTCCAAGTCAAAGGCCTTGAGGTAGTGGGGTCCCAACTGGTCGCGAATCATGGTCATCACCGGTTCGGTTTTAAAAGCAGCGGCAAAGCTGTAAGCCAAGTAGCCAGAGACTGCGAGCGTGTCCTCTGGGGTGAATGCGCGTTTGGGAATTCCCAAAATATCAAACTCCATGGGGGAGCGGTGGCTGGCTTGGTACTGATTGACGCCGTCCAAATAGGCCAGCAAGGCTTTGCTGGCAGGCGTCGTGGGGTCCATTGTTTTGGCAACGGTTTGCGCGTGTTCGCGAATCCCTAGCGTGCGAAACAGGCGGTCGGTCTCTAACAGTTTCGGCCCCAAAATTTCTGCCAATTCGCCCTTGGCAAGGCGGCGCACCATCTCAAACTGAAACAAGCGGTCTTGCGCATGCACGTAGCCTAAGGCGCGGTACACATCGGCCTCGTTGCCGCCTTGAATGTGCGGTACCCCGCGCTCGTCATACTGAACGCTCACAGGCGCAGACAAGCCTTGCAGCGCGAACACCCCGTCGCGCACGGGCTGTTTGCTGTGCACATACCAAGCCCCAGCAGCAGCGATCAGCGCGATAAGCAAGGCGAGTAATTTAAGAGCGAGTTTCATAGTCGGCTTTTCCGAAGTGGGGATGAAATAGGAAGGGGCTTAGCCTACCGGTTAGCGTTACAGGAGGTAAGGGGAGTTACCCGGTAATGACCAGATTCGCCTGAGCCCTCTAAATCGATCCAGACTGTGACATTGGCTGAGGTTTGCCGACGCAGCCCGCCCCGAGCTTTGATGCTGATAATTCTGGCAAATCGTAATTGATC
>CANJNX010000168.1 GCA_947475495.1 Comamonadaceae bacterium
TGCGCTTAGGCTTTTGGGTTTCTTTGGCTGAATTCTTGGCCGAAACGCTTGCTTTGCTTTTGTGTTTCTTGGGTTCTTCACTTTTAGCAAAGGACGCAAAGGGCAGGGCCAATG
This sequence comes from Comamonadaceae bacterium, assembly GCA_947475495.1. Taxonomy (GTDB): domain Bacteria; phylum Pseudomonadota; class Gammaproteobacteria; order Burkholderiales; family Burkholderiaceae_C; genus Allorhodoferax. The sequence goes on from CANJNX010000168.1 coordinate 115, forward strand.
CAAGCACCAAGCCAAGCATGTGAGATGCAAGCCTGGGTCGCTTTGAAATTTTCAGCCGCTCAGAATGCACGAGGCCGGTGCTACTGCTCATACGTACCACGGAATTAGCCGCCTACCGTTTCACGAACAATTTGCCAGCGGTCACCCCGTTTGACGAGCTCCAATGTTTTGCGGCTAGACACGGCCAACTTATCAGCCCGGTAGTCTTGGCGGAACTTCACCGTGGCTTTGTCTGCGTTGACCTCGACTTTGAGGGCGTCTAACTTCACAGTGATCTTGGCTTTGCTTTCAATTCGAACGCGGCGGTCTTCTTCCCATTCTTTGCGGCTCATGGACCCGGGCGTATCAAACTCTTTGGCGTAGGCGCCGAGGTAGTTCTTCATGTCTTTGGCTGACCATGCGTTGGCCCAGGCACGCACTGCCGCTTCGGCTTCTTTGGAAGCAGTGCCGTCGTTGGCCGGCTTGCTTGTAGGTGTTTGTGCTGCTGGCTCAGGCGTTTTGGGCTGGGCTGGAGCCGCGGGTGTGGGAGCAGGGGTTGCGGCAGGCGCAACCGCTGGAGCAGCAGGTGTGTGTGCAGCGGGTGCTGCCGCGCCAGGCACTCGAGGCGCAGCCGCTGCAGCCGCGTTGGGGACCGGGGCGGCCGGGACGATCTTCAAGGGATTGGTGTTGGGGTTCACCAGCTGGCGAATCAGTGCTAACTTGGGCGTGAGGGCGGAGTTGTTTCCTTCGAGCTGCAGCGCTTTGTTGTAGGCATTGCTGGAGAGCTTGGCGTAGACATCGCCCAAGTTTTCATGGGCGGTGGAGTACGTGGGATTGGTGCGAATAGCCATTTCAAAAGCACTGCGGGCTTTGTCAATCTGGTTTTGGCTCGCGTACAGCACGCCGAGGTTGTTGTAGGGCTCGGGTAACTCGGGGTAGTCTTCGGTTAAGCGGGAAAAGGTGGCGATGGCTTCCGCGGTTTTTCCGGCATCACGCTGAGCTACACCTTTAAGAAACCGCATCTGTGGGTCGCGGGGCTTGATGAGAATGTGGGCGTCGGCTTTGGCAATGGCCTCAGCGTACTTTCCGTCTTTCGTGAGTTGCGTCACATCGCTGTAATCGTCCGCATGGGCGAGTGAAAAGACAAAGGCACAAGACAATGCAAGAAGCTGCATTGTCAAAGAGGCAAAAATACTTTTGAACTTCATGGGGCGTTTTGTTTTTCTCAAACGGTCTGATGAAGGCACGAGGTGCGCCTATATACTGACCCTAATTGTAGCTGAGGGGCCCTGCGCCTGCGCCTAGAATCACCCTCCCGTCCTATTTGAATCGAGCGCCAAGGCGCCTTTTTTGTCGTCTTTGAGACTTCCATGAGTTTGCGCATACACAACACGCTGTCCCGAGAGTTAGAGGTTTTTACCAGCATTGAGCCTGGCCATGTGCGTATGTATGTCTGTGGAATGACGGTGTACGACGTCTGCCACTTAGGCCATGCGCGTTCTATGGTGGCTTTTGATGTGGTTCAGCGCTGGCTCAAGGCCAGTGGTTACCGGGTTACGTATGTTCGCAACGTGACGGACATTGACGACAAAATCATCCGCCGTGCCTTGGAAAACAATGAAAGCATTTCTGACCTCACCAACCGAATGGTGGGCTATCTGCACCGGGACGCAGATGCATTAGGCATTGAGCGCCCTGACCACGAGCCCCGTGCCACCCAGTTTGTGCCCCAGATGCTTCAACTAATTGCGTCCTTGGAGCAAAAGGGGTACGCCTACCGCGCGTCTAACCACGATGTTCATTTTTCGGTCCGCAAGTTCGCAGGCTACGGCAAGCTCTCGGGGAAATCCATTGACGAGCTCCGAGCTGGGGAGCGCGTGGCGGTGGCCGAAGGCAAGGACGACCCTCTGGATTTTGTATTGTGGAAGTCTGCCAAGCCCAGCGAACCGCAAGATGCCCAATGGCCGAGTGCTTATGGCGCGGGTCGACCGGGCTGGCATATCGAGTGCTCGGCGATGGGGTGCGAGTTGTTAGGGGAGTCGTTTGACATTCACGGCGGCGGAGCCGACCTGCAGTTCCCGCACCATGAAAATGAGATCGCCCAAAGCGAGGCCGCCTCGGGTCGGCCCTTGGCGCGGTATTGGATGCACAACGGGTTTGTGACCCGTGACAATGAAAAAATGTCGAAAAGCTTGGGGAACTTTTTCACCATCCAAGAAATTCTTGCCAAGTTCGACCCCGAAACCACCCGTTTCTTTATCCTGCGGGCCCATTACCGCAGCGCCTTGAATTACAGCGATGCCCACCTTGATGATGCCCGCACCGCGCTCAAGCGCCTCTACACCGCGTTAAACCTTTTCCCGGCGGCGCAAGACAGCACTGCCCCCAGTGTGGACTGGACTGCGCCCTACCCAGCGCGGTTTAAAGCGGCGATGGACATGGACTTTGGCACCCCGGAGGCGATCGCCGTTTTGTTTGAGCTGGCCTCCGAGGTCAATCGAAGCGCGTCTAAAGAACTCGCTGGCCAACTCAAGGGGCTAGGCCAATGCCTGGGTTTGCTGCAAAATGATCCCCAACAATTCTTAAAAGCGGGGGCCCGTTTGGATGACAACGCCATTGCAAAGCGCATTGAAGCGCGACAAGCCGCCAAAGCAGCGCGTGACTTCGCCCAAGCGGACTTTATTCGACAAGAACTTCTGGCCTTGGGCATCGTGTTGAAAGATTCAGCCCAAGGCACAACGTGGGAGGTCGCCCCCTCATGAACGCAAAAGCCGCAAGCCCCATTGCCGCAGCCCTCATTGCGCCTGATTTTTGGGAAGACGCCTGCAAGCACTTAATGAAAAAAGACCGGGTGATGAAGCGGCTGATTCCGCAGTTCAAAGACTCGCGTTTGCAAACCCGCGGCGACGCCTTTGTCACTTTGGCCCGAAGCATTGTGGGCCAGCAAATCTCAGTCAAAGCGGCCCAAACGGTATGGGACCGCTTTGCCGTGTTGCCCAAAAAAATGACGCCCCGCAATGTCCTTAAGCTCAAAGTCGATGACATGCGGGCTGCTGGTTTAAGCGCACGCAAGGTGGAGTATTTGGTGGATTTGTCTCTGAACTTTGACAATAACAGTCTCACCTTGCAGCGTTGGGACGCGATGGAAGACGAGGACATCATCGCCCAGCTCGTCGCGATCCGTGGCATTGGTCGATGGACAGCAGAAATGTTTTTGATCTTTCACATGCTGCGCCCCAATGTGCTTCCCTTAGACGACGTTGGATTGATCAACGGCATCAGTCGCAATTATTTTTCAGGCGAGGCGGTCAGCCGAAGCGACGCTCGCGAGGTGGCTGCGGCTTGGGCCCCATACTGCTCGGTGGCAACTTGGTATATTTGGCGCTCGCTGGACCCCGCTCCAGTGGCTTACTAAAGCGTGGGCAGCACAATCACGCAGTGCGCGTTAGGACAATAGGAGAGTAGATTTGGCAAAGAGAACATTTTTAGACTTCGAGACCCCGATTGCGGATTTAGAGGAAAAAATCGAAGAACTTCGCTATGTTCAAAGCGAGTCTGCTGTGGATATTTCGGCAGAAATTGACCAGCTCAGTAAAAAAAGCCAGCAGCTCACCAAAGACATTTACAGCGATCTCACGCCCTGGCAAATCACCAAAATTGCCCGCCATGCGGAGCGCCCTTACACGCTGGACTACATCAACGAAATATTCACCCATTTTGTCGAGCTCCA